>NZ_CP024873.1 GCF_000306675.2 Leptospira mayottensis 200901116 | reverse complement strand
AGGGGTGATATAATATCATTATCGTCGTAGTAGTGAGTAATGTCAATGACAAAAGTTAGAATTTTTTCTCACTTCTAAATCCCAAATAATTTTAAATCCCGGTCCCTATATTTTGTTTAGTTTAAAATAATTACTCTTCCGATATTAAAATTTATTAGATTATTCTCATATATGAGAATATTAGAACCGAATAGTAGAGTCCTTTTAAACGTAAAGTATGAGGGGAAAAATTACACATTTGAATCAGACATAGCCGATCCGAGCACCGAACTGGATATAGACATAGCCGTAGCCAAAAGACTGGGTGGAGCATCTCTAGAATCGATACCGAATACAACCTATGGTTATATATATGCAATTATCACACTCAATCACGTAATCAGAAAAATACCGGAAGAATTCCCTGTAGAGATAGAATCGTTTGAAAAGATACGGGATAAAGAGTTTGTTCTAAAACTCTTTAAAGAATACAAAAAAAAAGAGGACTCATTTCTAAATGAGTTAAAAAAAAATAGGGACGATAGAATCACTATCGGACGAAAAGAATCTTTTAGACCTCTATCTGATGAAAGAGTTTCACATTCTACCGAGAGGAGTGACACATCTGGGGAATCTATTTACCCCACAGAAACAATTCATTCTGGAAGCAATGTCGAGGATAGACTTTCAGAACCTACAATACAAGATAAAACTAAAATCCCAGAAAAATCAACTGGAGAAAATGAAACCCGAAGAGTTCCTAGAGAGTATAAGCCCGAATCTATCGTCTATCCTGGAAGAAGAGGGAGGGTATACAAAAGAAATGATTAAATTACAAGGGGAACAAAAAAGAAAAGAGATATTAGAAAAAATTAATAGAGAGTTGGATCTTTGAGTTTAGAATCTTTAGAAATCACAGTACACGCAAGACCTGATTTTAAAAACGTAGAAAAGGAATTTTCACGAATATCCAAAAAAGCCAAAAAACTATTCTCATTTTTTGGAAAAGACGAAGACGACAAAAATGAAGGTGAATCTAAAAAGACTAAAAAAAATAGAAAAAAATATAAGTTTGAACCCGCATCTAAATACGCTGGTGGTAGTGCATATACCACAAAAGTAGGTACGGACGGATCGGACCTTGACGAAACGGGGCACGGTGGTTTTTTTAATACAATAGATAAAAAGATTTCAGCCGCTAAGGATCTACTGGATAAAAAAAAGAAAAAGAAAGAAGACGAAGAGAGTGAAAGCTCGGACTCTCTAATCAAAAAAGATTCAACCAAACAATTCCAAATCCAAAAATCAGAAATAAAAATTCAAAACGCAACGATTCACACGGGTAACTTTCCAGGTGGAGGGGGTGGAAAAGAACCACCTGGAGGGGAAGAGGTAAAAAGTGACACGTATTCCAGGCTTAGCGCGGCTTTACCTTATATAGGGGCCGCGTTTGCGGTTGCGGGTGGAGTATTAAAAACAATTTCTTCTATCGGTGAACAGTATCATAGCGCCATGCAGTCACAGAGTCAGACAATCGGTGCGACAGGCGGGTATGTTGGCGGGGGAGGAGGTTATTTTTCCAATTCCGAACTGGCACAAGCAAACGTAATCAAAGGTAGAATCACAGGTGAAGATATATTTAAAAAAGGAAATTTACTGGAATCGAATATACTTCGGTTTGCGGCTTCTCAAGGAAAAGGGATTGGGGAAGTGGTAAAAGAATTAGAAACGATCCGTAAAGATTCTAAAAATGCAGATTTAGGATATTTAAGGGGTGGCGCGAACGCTTCGGGGTTTAACGGACTTAGACAATCTGAATATATTACAAAACTTGCATCCATTGCAGAGAATCTAAGAAATAAAGGATTTTCAGGGGATATTTCCGATTATTCAAGATTTTCAGCCGGTATCAATAGAACGGACTCCATAAACATGGACCCCTTACGTAGAATGAATTTAGCGGAGGAACTTTCATCGAAAGGGAGGATTGGTGCTTTTGGAGGTGGAATTTTCGGTTCACTTTCCATGAGTGAAGCACTAAAAGCAAACGGGGGAGATCTATTAAAATCAATTCGAGATTCCGAGCTTAATCCAGGAAAATACATGTCTCTTGCTTTATCCGGACTAGACCCCAATACAAGAGGACTCATTCACAAGATGGAAGGTGGAAGTTTTAGCGAAATGAGTTCTTTAAAATTCGGTTACGAAGGTTTTGGTAGGGATCAGAGTTCAATCCATGCAGGTTACAACAAAGGGTTAGAACTAGAAAATAGAAAAAAAGAAACATTTGCAACTGATATAGGGGCCGAAGCCGCCGAAGTAGGTTACAAACTAAATACCGCTATGATCGATATATTTAAGGAAAATAAAAACATTATGCTTGGACTTACCCGTTCGGTATCTGCTATAGAATCAAAACTCATACCGGTCGTATCCGGATCGATCAATACGATCGGGGACGGTATCGCCACGTTATGTGAATTGGTTACACCTTTAGTAAGTTCCATTTCTAAAATCGTTTCTTTGACTTCCGGAAACGGAATGCTTGTTAGAACAAAATAGATAAACCGATATTTAAGATATTCGTTAAATTAAATTCTATGGAAATCCATAGAATATTTTTTCAACTATTTCAGAGAAACGGGATATCGATCGAAAGAGAACTGGAAAACTTTGAAATCGAATTTCAAGTACAACAACCCCAAAAACTTACAAAAGCGATCCGTCAAATCGATAACTTAGTACAAATCCCAATTCCTTCGGGGATTACGTTTAAGTATGTTTTGATTCTTGCCACTTATCTAACCGACGACACATCAATAGGAATTAAAAAAGGCGACCCAGCTCCGATCGTAATCCGTATGAATGGTTCCAATCAAGACCACGTTTTACCTCAAGGTTTTATCACCTGGAGCGGTGGAATTCATTCTTTAAGAGTCGCTACCCCCTATGATACGAATCAAATTTTAGTGGAAGTTTATCTAGGTTGAATCCGGTATTTCAGTTTTTACTAAAAGGAATCGGTTCAGAGGTTTTTTTGGGTAAAAAAGGACCGATTCTAAAAGCCGTATCCACAGGGATAGAAGTAAGACTTCCCGATAATTCAGGACTTACCAATCTAAAAACCGCATCCCCTATCGACGGAAGGGATGCGGTAAATTTAGAATGGGTAAAAAAAGAAGTATTAACAAATTGGAATACTCCTGTACAAAATTTAGAGGAACTTAGAAATATTCCACCCGACCAAAGAAAAGACAAACAAATTAGACAAGTAGAAGAAGAACTTACACTGTATCAGTATGACTCGGATTCAAACGCGACCGTTCCGGATGAAATAGACGTTTTAAGAACGATTCTTCCGAAAGACCTAAATTTTTCACAACCCGGAAGGTGGTTAAAAACAACAGCTAGAACGAATCTTCATTCCGAATTGATCGGACTTAGTTTTGACGATCATCCACAATACCAATTAAAAAACGAAAAAAATAAATCGGGTGGGTATGCTGGAATCAACTCAGAAAGTGAACTGGAAATATTATCGGATCAAGGTAGAATTAAAAACGTATTAAAAAGTAACTCCAGCCAAAAAAGGGATTATATACTACCGGACAGTTCCGGAACGATTGCATTAGACGAAACATTTGGGGGTGCAACCCCTCAATCAAACGGTAAAAAAGGACTCGTTCCTACCCCTCTGACAACGGACACAGAAAAGTTTTTATCCGGAGACGGTAGCTGGAAAAATAATTTCGGTTCCTTAAAAAACTCAAACGTTATAACTACAAACTATAGCGCCTTGAAATATGAACGTGTACTATGTGACGTTTCAGGTGGTAGTTTTAACGTATCCTTACCAAACGATCCAAAAGACGCAATCGTAATCGGAATCCTGGATCTATCCAATAAAGCGGGAACTTATCCTATCACCTTACTTAGAAACTCCAAAAAAATAGAGAATTTAGAAGAGGACTGGCAATTGGATTTAGACGGTGGATCTTATGAACTCGTATTCTCGAAACAAAAAGAAAGCTGGTATTTTTTAGGGATTCCTTCCACTGAAAATATAGTTACCACAAACACGATCGTTTCCGATTCACCTAACTTTACGGAAATTTCTATCGCACCTTCCGCCAACTCGGTAAGGTTATATTTAGAATCTAATCTTTTAAACGTATACCAGATGATTTCCGAAGTGGGTACGGTTTTTTTGGGAGTAGGGTTTTTAAATTCGGGAACTCGTATTCAAAATTCATATTTTGAGACAACGACTGATAATTTAGGAAATTGTAATCTATCTACGGGTTTAGCAAATAAAATCATTTCCGTATTCGGTACTGTAACAGATAATCAAGGCAAGTGGGTTTCACCGATTTCATTTTATTATGATGATAACGGAAACATTTCTTTTACGTTTGGGAACACTTTTCAAAACCGTACGGTTAGAATACGGATAGAGCATAAATGAAATCCTTTAAAAACGATTTTTTAAAGGAAAGTTCGATCAAAAGTTATTTTGAAAATTTACTCTCTATAGAAACAAATTCTAGGATGACAGAATTCAACTCCTTAGAATCTGCACTTTTAAGTAAGTTAAACACAAGCGAAAAAGGGGCAAGTCTAGCAACGTTAGGAAACGACGGTAAACTATCTTTATCCCAAAGACCTTCACAAAACGTTTTTATTTTTAGACCCGGTGAAACTTCACCTTCCTACAACGTATTTAACAATTGGACAAACTTAATTTCGAGTCTTGCAAATACAAAAGGTTTAAAATACATTCAGTTAGACGATACCCTTGAACCGCTTACGATTCCTTTAGATACGTCCAACCTAAACGAATGTACCTTACTACCTAGATATAAAAAACAGAACCACTTAGTCGTAAATTTCACGAACGGTTTTAAATTTTTAGGTTTACCTTTGGAAATAATAGGGCTTCGTCTCCAATTTTCTTCCCGTATTTTTGATAGTTCGAGTATAAATGCACTTAATCTTACCGATTCCATTTTGGAATATACATCTAACGTCGAAAGTTGTATTGATTTAGTTTCAGGGAATTTTTATGTATTCTTAAAAAATTCATCCATCCAAGGAATTAACAAAACCGTTTTTTCCGTAAGAAGTAATTCCTTACATCTTTATGCAATATCAGGACTTTGTAATGTGGATTCTTCTACGATTACGGGTTCGCCGGGAGGTATTTTGAATATAGTCAACCAAAACGCGAACTTTTTAAATCAAAACTCTTTTGTCGGATCTCAAGTAGATTTTACAGGACAAAAAAACGAAATCGATTCAGGCCATATTTTAGAAAAAACACTTACTCAAAAAGGACAAATTTTAACCAAAGATTTATTCGGCAACTGGACGACTCTTTCTACAGGTCTTGACAACGAACTATTCGTTTTTGATTCATCCTCCGCTTCGGGTCATAGGGTAACGAACCTAAATTCATTACTCGGTCTTCCCGGTATGAAGTCGGTCGAATATCTAAGACAGTCTTCTCCAAATACCACCTTACTATCTTCTGGAAATAGGACTTTAGATTGTTCCATTTCCAATCTGTTTAGAATCACGGGAGGAAATGCAACATTCACTATTACTAATTTATCTGAAAACCAAGTGGTTAATGTGGTTTTAGAATCAACCGGTTCTTCCTATACGATCACTTGGTCGGGTGGTACTTTTTATTGGCCAAATTCCACAGTACCTACACCTACGGTTATCTCTCTAAAAAAAGACTTTTATACGTTCATAAAAGTGGGTGGAAATATCTTTTCTTCCTGTTTACTCGCGATGGGTTGAATGTTTTTACCGTTTGCTCATTTCCAAAATCCGAAATTAAAACCGATTGTAGATCCAGGTTTTCCTTTAAACGGCGCAAACGGTGAAATTTACTCTATTATAAAATATGAAAATACGATCTTTATGGCAGGAAACTTTACGAGTATCGGAGGTGTAAATAGAAACGGTTTAGCCGCGTTGGATTATAGTACAGGAACTGTACTTCCGCTTTTTCAAGGACAAAGTGGAGTCGTCGGAATTAGTTCCATGATTCTCGTAAACAATATGCTCGTAATGGGGGGGAGTTTTACATCCGTATTTGGGTTTCTTAGAAACGGTATCGCCGCGATAAACCCAAATACGGGATCACTTCTTTCTTGGTATCCGAGTGGAGGAATCGGAGGTGTATCACCTAATATATTCGATTTTTGCGTAAAGGAAAATACTCTCTATCTATGCGGATCTTTTACGACTGTAAGCGGAATTTCTAGGAGTAGGTTAGCTGCAATTGATATTTTAAACCTTTCCGTTTTACCTTGGTATCCTCAAGATTATTTAACCGGCGGACATCCCTATAGACTTTTATTGTCAAAAGATTCATCCAAAATATTTATAGGCGGTTATTTTAATACGATAGGGGGTTACAATATTCCAAAACTGGCGGCTCTGAATTCTAGTTCCGGTTACGTAATTCCTAGTTGGGGTTCTGCCCTTAACATATACGGTGGAGTAAATCCGTATATCAAAGATATGATCCAAGTCGGTAACACTCTTTTCATCGGAGGTATTTTCACTTCGGTTTCCGGTCTTAGTCGTATAGGCTTTGCCGCTCTAAATGTAAACACGGGGGAATTACTCAGTATTTATCCAACTCAGTTCGCAGGTGGTTCCTTAAAACCGAATGTAATGAGTTTTGCCACTAAAAATAATAGACTCTATTTTGCAGGACAATTCACAACCTTAAACTACGAGTCTAGACTTTCTATCGCCTGTATCGATTCCACTTCGATGCAACTGCTTTCCTACTACCCACAAAACGGTCTAGGAAACGATACTTCGTCTATACAAAGAGGTTTTTTTCACGACAATGAAACTTGGTGGCTCTGTGGCAATTTCCAAAGTGTAGGTGGAGTGTCTCGTAATAATTTAGTCAAACTCAATCTTTAAAATACCAAATCCGAATCATCTTGTTCTTCTAATTCTTCTTTTTCCGCATCAGAACATCCTAAATTGGGATATTCGCAATTTTGCCCCGATTGCCGTATCATTTGTAAATTTTGCTGGAATATAGGATTTAAAATGACAGCACCCGCCATTTTATACTCTTCCTCACTGACTCCGTATAGGTCGGCTAGGGTTTGGGCTATTGTAGGTTTATCTTGTTCGATTCGGATTTCATCGATTAACTTCCAGTTAGCCACTTCGTCTTTATTTTTACTGAGTTTGTCTTTTTCATCTTCCGGATCCGTTCCTACAAATTCACAAACAATACCCGAAAAATCTTCTTCTCTAATATGTCTGATCCTATTAAAACCCATTTCAAAGTACGTAAGTAAAGAAATACAGGATCTATTTAAAGAAAACTTACTTTTTTCTACCTGATTAGATTCTCCGAGTGTGGCTGAACCGGTAAGTCTTAAACCTAGTTCAGACTGATCCATACCGTGTGACATGATTACGAAAGAAACGCACCACTGCATCAGTTCCTTAAATACCATATCATTAGAAACATTTAATGGAGTCCATTTTATTTCACCTGCAGACGTTCCAAGAATCGGTATAGTGTGAGAATCGTCCATCCCGGAAATCATTTCTCTATACTGTAGTTGTATGGACTCTATCACCTCTTGTGTGGCGTCCCCTATTAAAGACATAAAGCCGGGTGGATGTTGTCTTGTAAAAGTATCCCGGTTGAATTTTAAGGATCGAATCACCCCCACTAAATCCAAAATACAAGCCTCTAAAGGAGAAAAACCGAATCCTCTCATGGACACATCGGATATATGATTTTTATGTAATAGTAATATTTCGTTTTCGTTAAATACTTCGATAACCCTATCGTCTATAATTTGTACAAAAGATACATTTTTGTCCCCCTTATACCCTTTTTCCTTATCTACCTGAAAAATCGTAGCCGGGTCTAAGTATTTGATTTCAACAAGTTTACCAAGTGAGTTATACACTAAATAAAATGAGATACTATCAAAGGTTAAAGTATCGCGTATCATCATTTCAAAAACGGAACTAAAATTGTCCCGATTCATCCACCCATCTATTAAATCCCCCATTCTTTCAAAAAACTGTGAACAGTTTTTGATTTTTTCTTGGATTTCATCGGTGATTTCGTCTTCTTCGTTTTCTGTCCTAAACCAAAGTCCTCTTTTTTTATTTAATTTTGCGTATCTACTTAACTCATCAATTCGGATCGTATGGATAGCTGAAATTATACTCGTACCGTAACTTGCGTTTCTAAGTTGTGTGACCGGTATTCTACAAGGTGGTCTGAGTAATACACCGTTTCTAATTTGATTTATCTGATCATAGTTATATACCGGTTTTCTACCTTCTATATTTTCAGAATTGACTTGGCTAAAAAATGATTTCGCTAAATGAATTAGGTGTTCGTTTACTTTTGTAGGTTGTATGTTTGTATTCGATTTTAACCGTATCGCTAAATTTTTTTCGTAATTATTTCCCCTAGGTCGGCCTACTTTTTTTTCCATATCCTTAGTTTTAAATCAAGGATTTGAGTATCGGTTGAAAAATAATTTTAAATTATTATAAATGATTTAAAATAGGGTTTTAAATCATTTTACGAAATTTAAAGAATTAAAACGTTTAAGTTTTATTGGTCTAGTACGGTTTAATATTTATTTCCCGATATTTTATTTTCGGAATAAAAATCTAAATGTGTCCCGTAAATCGATCACCCTACAAGACCTAAATAGAATCCAGTTTCAAAACCAATTCACCCTTTCGGGGAATTTGGTTTTAAATTCTAAAGATAAACTCTATTTTATTAGCGCTATACACGCAAACGGTAACTGGACGATGAACGTAAAAGGAAATAACTCAGACTCTAATTTTAGAAATTATACGAGAAAAGGAAATGGAGATATTCAGTTTTTTATTCCGATATGTGCAAACGAAATCAGTTTTACAGGAGTGATTGAATTTTCCGGGTTTTGGATCAATTCTAGTCTAACGTCCCACTAAAATCTTATGTTAAATACAAATTCCCTACTCAAAAAAAAGGTAGTCGTTCATGGAAAGTCAGGCGACTATATGGCCTTTCGAAATACTAGAACAAACGAGGACGTAAGGGTGCCTCGTGAAAAAAAGATCGATCAAGCAAAACATGACCGAAATAAAATCAATTATCAAAAAGAAATTTCCGAAAAAGAAAAAATAGAAATAAAACAAAGAGAAATTCGACACAAAAAATTCGAGGAAGAAGTAAGAGAGCAAAGGAAATCATCATACGGAAGTGGTTCACAAATACCAAAACCAGGTCTTATTATGAGAGTTTACGCAAAAAACAAAGTTAACGTAGGCGGGATGCTTGCTAAAGTTAAAGAAGTCGCTAAAGACGGAAAAACCGTTCTGTGTGAACTAGCTTCCGGAAAATCCTATACAATACCCATAGAACAACTTCAAATTGCAAAATCAAAAATCCATTCCGATATCTAAATATTTATTATATTTTAATAAATAGATTATGACTTACGGTTTTGAAGGGGATTTAAACAAACAATCCGAAGACTACGAATATCACGATTTGTCTGCCTGCATTTACCCAGATCTTGAAAAATCAAATACACCCCTTCCCGGCTGGGGTTGTATCATTCATCCGGACGAACTTCGTCGGATTATGTTTTTCGGGAACGAACCTCTTCTCACTACCCGTGGAACTCAACTGGAGGATTTCCAATTAAAAAATTGGTGTGACCAAACCGTTCGGGCATTTGCCTCTGAAATTGACTGGGATATTTATCCTAGGCTTTTTCGATCCCGCCCGCTTGTTGGACAATCCGGAAGATTTGATCTAGAACCCAAAACCGGTAGAATCGAAGACTATGCGGAGTGGGATGATACTTACGACTATGATCCTTCCAAAAGTTCGAATTTCTTTTTAAAACTGAGAAGAAAAAATCTTTGTCGTCTTCATAAATGGGTCTTAACGCTTCCTTGGAATGGGAATATGATTCTTGATCTTACAAGTCGTGCTACGATTCAATACAAAACCGGAATTTTACGTGCAGTCTTTACACGAGTTCCTTTTGGTAATGTCGGAATTCCTCAAATAGGGATTCAAGGGTTTCGTTTTTTAAGTCAAAATAGTTCAAATCTTCCAGGTGCCTATCAAGTGGATTATACTACCGGGTATGATCACGCATCGAGGGTTCCGAGAGAACTAAAAGATCAAGTTTTAAAATACTTTGTAATCTGTGTTTTATCTTCTTATGGTGAAGGTATCATCGGAGGAATCTCAAACTATTCCACTAGTGTTGGTGTAATTAGTGAATCTATTGGAACTACAATGTCCGCAGAAAATGCTTTTTTTGGGGCCAGGATTAGACAACTTTCGAACGAACTTAAAGAATGGTGGAAGACTGCTAAAATTCGTTACACTGGAATTTCTTTTGGTGCCTTAGGTTGATAAAAATCTAAGGACTCCATTTCATTTTTTTTAAACCGATATTGTAGCTTATGTTCTATCTTTTCTTTTGTGAGATATGATAAATTTATTTTAGAGCTAATCGAACTTACCAAATCTAAATTCAAAAATTCCAAATACAAAATCGATTTTAATCTAGATCACGTTTTAATCGGAGTACGTGGGATCAGCGTTTTAGACAATAACGTGATTTTAAACAACAACTCTTTTGACCGTTTTAACGACATCCTTTTTAACATTGATCCAGGTGGTAATTCTTGGGGGAGTAGGGTAGTTACAATGGATCCGGGGTTGGTTTCCAAAGAAACTCTTTTAAAATACGGTGTCACTAACGGGGAGGCGAGAACCGAAGAAGGTCTTTATTTGGTAAAGCTTGGGAACCATAAAGGTCATGACGCGTTAGTACAAGGTTCTCCCTTTTATTTTAGAAGGGATAAAAATAGCGATCATATTTGGAACGATTTAGACCCTATTTTTTTAGATCAGGTTGGTTTAAATATACACGCTCGAAATTCCAATAGCGAATCGGTAGGTATTTCTTCTCTTGGTTGTACTGTCACTAAAGCTTCTTGGAATGATCCGGAGTGGATCGAACTCATTTCCATTTTTAAAGGAGCCACACTCTTAAAAAAGAAAAGGAATCAAAATTTTAAAGGATTTTGTTATGCGGTTTTAAATCAAGAATCGGTTAAGGAATTACTAATATAGAGAATTATATGAAACAAAAACTAAAATCAAAAGAAATTATCGAAAAACATACCAATTCTTCAAAGGTAAAGGATCAGGATCAAAGTTTAGGCCATACGGTTATCGTTAAAAAAAGTCTTTTTCGAAAATCTAACCAAGCTTTTTTCTTAGGTTTATTTTTTTTACTTTTAGGTCTTTTTCTTTTAAGATTTTTTCCGGAACAGAAAATTTCGGAAGGATTCGGGGGAGTGAGTGTTCATGGTCTTTTTTTAACTTCGGGTATCGTTTTAATGTCCTGGTTTAAATCGGGTGAGATTTTAAGGTCATTAGGTGATTTTATTTCTAAAGCGCGCGGAGGTGGTAATTCCTAACCCTTTCTAAAAAACAAATACACGTACACGTAATCTTTGAAATCAATATTTTATGAGGTTACATCTATGAAAAACTTACTACTTCGTTTAAAAAACTTAATCATTAAGAACAAATCCTTTTTTATCTTTTTTCTTTTCATTATAATTCTATTTGTTTCTTTTTTTAAAATCAATCATCTTGAAATCAAGATCAATCATGAACCTGTCGAAAACGTTTCTCCTGTAGACTACTCAAGAGACCGTTCTAAACTTGTTTGTTATGCGAATAACACTCCGAAAGAAGTTCAAGATACCTGTGATATCTTGAGTCCCGAATCGAAAGGAAAAAAGAAATGAAACACCTTGTATGTCTTTCTATTCTATTTCTATTTAATTGTTCTACGTTTGGAAGTGTTCCTCTTCAATCAAATCTAAATCCTTCTCGTGATACCGGTTGTTCCGAATTAAAAGGGGCCTCTTGGTTTTTATGTCTTGAGAAACTTCACACAAATTGGCAAAAAATAGAATCCTCCAAAGCCACGGTGACTATCCTTTCAAAAGTTAGGGACGGGGAGTATGTACGTTTAAAAAAACGAATCTGTTGGTCTGAGTTTTTTTGTCGGGATTTTGAGGAAGCCGTCTACGCTCCCACTTTTTTTCAAAGGCTAAAAGTCACTCTTTCCACGGTTTTAATTTCCGTCTGTATCGGTTTTCTTTTCGGGATTTTCTTTTAAATTGGATATTCGACTTATAACAGGGATTGTTTTAAACTCATTCTTTTATACACTACACTCGGAACCCTTGTTGGATGGTGTTTTTTTGGATTATTAGCTTTGGTTATTTATCTTTGTATTGAGAGAGAGTAGGGGTTTTTAGGTGAAAAAGAAACTATTGATTGTTACTTCGTATTGATTCAATTTCCTCCCAAGAATTTCTAAATAATCTTTATATTCTGTTAGACTCCACTTATGAAGTAGGCTTTATTCTCTAGAGTTTTTATTTATTTAGTTTATAATTAAAAATATTGATTAGTATTAAAAAATTAAATAATGCGTTAATTTAGCCGAATCTATTCAGAGTATAACTTGAAGTTTATTTTATACAAATTCAATATTATAATCTTGAGTTTATTCAATGAATGGTATTAAATGCCTCTACGCTTTCTACCTATATAATATGAATAAAATTAAAATATATTTTTAAGCTCAATTATTTTATAAGAATTATTATCTTTCTTATTTTATTTAATTAGATGGAATAGTTGACTTCTATAATACATCAATGTTGATGATTAAAAATGTCAAAAAATCCGGTGCCGTCAAATTCAAATTTTCCAACTTTTTTATTTGCAGAATTTTTAGAGAGTCAACCTCCAAATCAAATATCTGAAATAAAGAATTTATTTACAAAAAAGGATTATAATTATTACCCTTCAGAATATATTTTGAATTTACCAGAAATTCAACTTCATTGCTCGAATGATTTATGTAACGGCACACGTTTTTTTCGGTCAATTGAAACTGATCCTATCCTGATAAATGTGAATCAAACTAATTTATATATCACATATCAATGTTCAAATTGTCAAAAATATCAAAAGATATTTTCATTATTTTTATTTATAAATGCAGAAAGCAATAGCAATATTAAAAGTTATGCTTTTAAATTTGGTGAATTCCCGAATTTCGGTCCTGTGACTCCATCTCGATTAATTAAATTAATTGGTCCTGATAGAGAAATATTTTTGAAGGGTAGGCAATGTGAAAACCAAGGTCTTGGAATAGGGGCTTATGGTTACTATAGAAGAGTGGTTGAAAGTCAGAAAAATAGAATATTAGAAGAAATCAAGAAAATAGCTCAAAAAGAAAAAATGAATGATGAAAAAATATTATTAATAGAAAGAGCAATAGCTGAAAATCAATTTAGCAAAGCTGTAGAAACAGTTCAAAGAGCAATTCCTGAGAGTATTTTAATGAATGGTCATAATCCATTAAAAATATTGCATAATGCACTTAGCGAAGGTTTACATTCACATTCTGATGAGCAGTGTCTTATATTAGCTCAAAGTATAAGAGTAGTGTTGATTGAACTTTCAGATAGAATTTCATCTGCTCTTAAAGATGAGCGTGAATTGAAACAGGCATTAAATGCATTACTTAATAAAAAACATTCAAATCCTTGAAAAGTCAGGATTTTGTATGCCCGCTAATTGTGGTGTATATGGGCGCCTCGCCTCAATCATGATACGTTCGAGTGTGTGGGGTCTTTTGCTGGTTCACAATACAAGATCCGTGAAAGCGAACATTAATTTATTAAAAGAACATATGCCGTAACATTTTACGTTTCTAATATACTTTCAAATATTTGCGAATAAAGAATTGGATATTTTAAAAGTATTGTTCTAAAAGCATTCTCATTTACCTTAAGAAACTCTCTACTTTTACTTTTTTCAGTTTTCATTAAAATCGAAAATTCTTTAGCAATTACACGATCTGCAAATCCTAATTCGTAACCATTTATTGAAGTAAAAGACGACAATCCATATTTTACACTTTTTTGCAAAATTTTTACTCTTTCTATAAGTTCAACCATTTCTTGAGGAAATAAAAGCTCTATAATTTCAACAACCGCTCCAAGTATTACTGATCCTTCATAGGAAATTGCGTTTTCACAAATTTCGACAACATGCTCAAGTTTATAATTTCGTCTTTGTATCCTACTGACTAGCTTTACTCCAGTTGAAATGAAATTATTGAATATTTCATAAAATGGTTTCCCTTCAATCCAATCATATGCCAACGTTAGTAAGCTTGATTGCGAACTGCATTTAACGAACATATTGTTTTTAGTATGTTCGAGAAGAATAGGCCATAGTTTCTGAAACAATAATCTATTATCTTTTACATTATTCAATGTTTCTATATTTAACTGAATCCAGGATTCTATCTTTTGTATTTCCCTTATCCCAAATAAGGTTTTTCCATAAATTTTCCTCTTTTTTGAATCAGTAACCTCATTTAAAATCCGATTCGCTATTATAGTAAATATTTCAATTATTTGCTCTTTTTCTATAGCGTTGGCTAAGTGATAGGCAAGAGTATTCTTGGCTAACTCGCTTATACTTCCTAAACTACTCTCGTCGTTTAATCCTTCGGGCCATTGTGAAAGCAAAAAACTTTCAATTGAGGAAATGATATTAATCTTCCAATTTACCTGTCTCTGCAAATCTTGTTTAGTGTATTTTTTTCAGCATATTTATTTACTATATTTTCTTAACAATTGCGGAATCCATCGAGGCCCGGTCCCATGCTATCTTATTCTTCACATCATAATATTTTAAAATAACGTGAGTTCGGCGTAAGAAGGAAAAAAGAGTAAAAATCTTGTACTGAAAAGCGCCAGATCGCATATTGAACCAAATTTCCGACAAGAAAAGGGAAATGTAACATATTTTATATATTTCTTAATTTGACATTTAGCATTTTATTTATACTTTTGTAATATCTTTAATTAATTGGAAAGAAAATAATGAAAATTTATTTAATATTCGTCCCTCCTGGTGGTGGGGAAGCTGATTATCAACTACAACTTGAATCTAATTCTATACCACAACCGGGTGACTATATTACAATAAAACGTAAAGGAGTTGATGGCACTGAAGACTTTATAGCAAAACGTTCTTGGTGGTCACTCTCATTAGAAAAAGAAGATGGTGTATGTAAAGTTGACTCAGTTAGTGTTGAATGCGAATTTGCTTTAGGTCCTTTTTCCTCTGAGAACCATAAAAGGAATGTTCAAATATACAATATTAAAAATGGTAAGACTTTAGAATTTGATGATTCAACATATTAATTTAAGTCATCCCGAATTAACTTTTTATATGATATTTTCATTTCTTAAAATGAATAAAAAATATTAGATTTTCTTATCAATTTAATGGATGTGAAGTAAGAAGCAAGGATTTACTTTTTCAATATTTTTAGAAAAATTTAGATAAAGACTTTTATTACTATCTTTTGTAGCATCCAACAAGGATCGAAAAAATTTATCGAAGACTCTAGTGTTTTGAGTTTTCTTCTGGTTTCATTTTCACCGGCTTTTACGTGGTTTCTGGATGTTTTATGAGGATTTTGTTTCTAAGTTTTTCTACTTGGATAGCATTTTATTTGCGTTATTCGCTATTGTAACTCTTTTTCAGGGACGACTAACTACCTTCTAATGAATGTATTAATAGTCGCATTTTTTCAAAAAGTTCATCGAAAGTAATTATTTGAATATTCTGTAGTTGTTGTCGAAATAACTCAAAAGATTTTACTTTTTCTTCGGAATCTAATTCCGTTGCGAAATTTCCCACTATGAGTATGCAAGAAGGATCATATGCATGAAATATTCCTTTATTTAAATTTGCCAGCTGGTAATAGTTTTTTAAAAGTTCGTCTTTATAATTAGAAAGCTGTACAATCGCTCCAGATAATTCAGCAGAAATATTATAAATGGTACTACGATAATTCGAGCCTAATAATCTTGTGGCCGGGGTTTTTAATTCAATTATACTTGTGTTCTTTGTTAATTTATTAACGAAAAGATAATCCACTAACGATCCTCCAGTATTATGAATACTCTTGCCACCTAAGTAAGCTTTAGATTTCATAATTGTAACTGGAGATGTAAAAAGTTGAGAAATTACGTATGAGTTATCTTCAAACTCTTTTTGCCAAAAGTCTTCGGAAGAATGGAGTAGATTTTCCTCCCATCGTAGTAAACAATTCTTTAAAGTTACAATACCGGATAATGTATTTAGTTTGCTTAAATTTTCCGGAGTAAGTTTGCTGAAGTTTTTTAATAATTCAGGATTTTCCTCGTTTTCAACTATCCAATCAATTATATCAGAAATTATTTCCGAATCTTTAATTTTTTCTTCTAGAAATTTTAGATTAACTTTACTTCCATTTTTAACGTAATTTTGTTTACTAGAAGAATCTACGACTTGTCGATCTTGTCCGAGAAATCTACGAATCAATTTGTTTTCATCATAAGAGACACTTTTGGGATTAATTCTTAAAACGTTGATTTGATCAGAAGTAAATGAATTATAAAAGTTATTTAAATTTTCTAATACTAAAGCTCCTTCTTCATGACTTAGTACCCCATAACCATCAACAAAGAATGCTTTCACATCCATTAAATTCATAACAAACAAATCTGGATTAAAAAGTCTTAGATAATCGAAATCTAATGAACCGCCGTCAATGGATAATAGATCAAATTGTATTTTTCGTAACTTCTTAGCATCACTTTCTTCTAATTCAAAATTAAGATCTTCAATTTGATAGCTTTCAAAGTAGTTTTTGCCCGTCATTTCATCAATTCTTTCAATATCGAAAACTCGAACTCCAACAATGTTCTTTGGTAAGGTATTCAAAACTATATTCTTTGCGTTTACAGAGACACGGCGTATAGAGTTATCTTCAACATTATAAGAATCAGATATTAGATCAATAATGGGCCATCCGGCCCCGTCCCTACCTATAAATTCTAACGCTTCATAGGTTAATTTCCATTTTGCCATAATTTTTTCTTAACCATAACCTAATTTTCCCGATGTCATGGATCGGGAAGCGGCCTTAAAAGCCGTGAACGATTTTTTCACTTAAATTTATTCTAGTACATGAAAAGTCAAGTGAGAGTCGCATCAGCGATTTCGAACGAAGTTAGACGCCGGTAGTCAGTCTGACCTAGCCCCCGAATTTAGAACCATTTAGAATGTTTGAAATCCTCTCAAGAACATAAAATTTTGGAGGAAAACATGAAAAAACGTTTCAGTGAAGATCAAATTCATAAGATTCTAAAGGAATCTGAATCAGGGATATCGACTCCTGAACTTTGTCGTAAATACGGAATCAGTGGTAACACTTTTTACCGTTGGCGTTCGAAATACGGCGGGTTAGAACTAAACGATCTAAAACGGATGAAGACTTTAGAGGAAGAAAACAGTAGGCTAAAGAAACTGTATGCAGAGTTAGCTTTAGAAAATGAAGCGATCAAGATGTTACTCGAAAAAAAGTGGTGAGCCGTGAGCAGAAACGAGAGGCGCTCCTGTTAATCAAAACGCGGCTTGGAGAACGGAAATCCTGCCGTCTTTTGCAAATCTCCAGAACCGGCTTTCGACATCGTTCCAGGCTTCAGGACAAAAACATGGAATTGAAGGATCGAATTCTCACTTTAGCGTATAAGCATAAAAGGGCGGGATACAGACAGATTCATGATTTTATTCGGCAAGAAGAACGAGTAAACCATAAACGAATCTATCGCTTGTATTCAGCATTGGGCTTAAAATACCGAATCAAACCGAAACGAAAGAGAGTATCGTTACCTGCGATTCCAAAGATTGTTCCTAAGAAACCGGAGGAAAGGTGGTCGATGGATTTCATGTCGGATTCACTCTACTCGGGAAGAAAATTCAGAATATTGAATATCATCGATGACTTTGGACGATTCGCCGTGGCAACGCAGGTGGAATTCTCAATCACTTCGGAACGATTAGTAAGAATTTTGAATGAAGTATCTGAAGTCCATAGCCTGCCAAAACAAATCGTTGTGGATAACGGTCCCGAATTCACATCAAAAGCTTTTTTACGATGGGCTTTTGAAAAAGGAGTCGATATTCATTTTATTACGCCGGGTAAGCCTACTGAGAATACCTTCATCGAGAGCTTTAACGGAAAAATGCGAAACGAATGTTTAAATGAAAATTGGTTTAAGAATATTGAAGAAGCACAGCGCCTTGTCGAGGACTGGAGAAATTTCTATAATTCTGAAAGGCCACATAGTTCTCTTGGGGGACTTACTCCGGAGGAATATTTAAGACGCTCTGCTTAAGTGGATTTTGACACTTTACACTGGTACTAAAAACGGGGGCATCTCAGGCAATAACACAGGAAATTCTCGGAATGGAAAAAGTAACAAAAAGCTCAAAGGAGATTTTGGTTCTATCGATTTGGAAGTACCTCGAGATAGAAACGGAAGTTTCGAACCGCAGATCATTCAAAAAGGACAGACACGCTTTACCGGCTTCGACGATAAGATCATTTCGATGTATTCTCGTGGAATGACCACACGAGAAATTACCCAACATCTCCAAGAAATCTATCAAGTGGAAGTCTCAGCGGATCTGATCTCAGAAGTCACCGATTCGGTAATGACCACGGTGATCGAGTGGCAGAATCGCCCCTTGGATAAAGTATATCCAATTCTCATCATGGACGCGTTAGTCGTAAAGGTGAGAGACGGCCACCACGTTCAAAACAAATCCTTCTATTTGGCTTTAGGAAGCAATCTACAGGGCACAAAAGAGATACTTGGGATTTGGGTGGAGCGCACCGAAGGAGCGAAGTTCTGGCTTCAGATCTTAACCGATTTAAAGAATCGCGGAGTTGAAGATATCTTAATCGCCTGCGTTGACGGGTTAAAAGGATTTCCGGATACGATCATATCAGTTTTTCCTAATGCACAAGTTCAACTTTGTATCGTTCATATGGTAAGGAATTCTTTGAAATGGGTTTCTTACAAACAGAAGAAAGAGTTGATGATTGATTTAAAGGCTATCTACAAATCTCCGTCGGCAGAGATTGCTAAGAAAAGCCTTGATGATTTTTCCGCCAAATGGGACAGTCAATATCCGATGATCAGCAAGTCCTGGAGAAACAATTGGGAATCGGTGATTCCTTTTTTGGCTTATCCACCTAATATTCGTAAGGCGATTTACACCACAAACGCTATCGAATCTATGAATATGGGTTTAAGAAAAATTATCAAGAATCGGGGTTCGTTTCCTACCGATGAAGCGGCTATCAAGCTTCTTTATTTAGCTTTGAATAATATGTCTAAAAAATGGACCATGCCTATTCAAGATTGGGGAAAAGCAATGAATCAATTTTCGATTATTTTCGGCGATCGGTTGAAGTTCGATTCGTTTTAAGATATGTCATTTACACAGGAGCGCTGACACCCTCATTCCCAATTATTTCTCCAAGACTTACTGATCATCGGATACTGACTGTCCCATTTGGTTGAAAAATCATCAAGGCTTTTCTTCGCGTTCTCGTCCTTTAATCTCAGATTCTCTTTACGAAGTCTTTTCAATTTTCCGCATTCCTTAAGCTGTTTATCCGTAAGTGGTTGCTCTGTTTCCTTCTTTTTCAAATGCTCGGCCTTCCATTGTCTCAATACAAAATAGCTAACTCCTAAGGACTCTGCTACTTCTTTTATTGTAAACGATCCGTTTAACGTCCGGTTTACCGCTTGTTCCCGAAACTCCGGCGAATATTTTCTTCTTCCTTTCATTCTCACCTTTTACCTCTATTCTTGGAAAAAAAGGTGTCTTCTTTTATGTACTAGGCCACATTGCATTTTTTAACCGATTTGGAAGGAAGTAAAATTATTAATTTAGATTTGTTTATTATCAAAACTATATGTAATTAATTTATAAATATATTTTATATAAATTAGATTGATGGAATAATACTCTTTTATGACATTCGTATATTGTAGTTTCTTTAATTTATAGATTACTACCCGGACGCATGAGAATAGTACCAAGTTATTAACGGCCGAATTTACGAAAAAATAGTGGTACTTAAAAAATACCGCAAATTCGGGATTTACGGCATTTTAAAGCAGGACCAAAATATCCAAATTTTTGAAATAATCTACCCAAGTATTTTATTCATGTGTCCGAGTAGTAAGAATTGGATTGCACATATGTAAGAACAGCCTAAAAAGTAAATATATGGAAGATCAGGAAAAAATACAGAATTGAACTATTAAAGATAATCGCAAGGTTTTCAGGATATAGCCCTGCTACAATAGTATCCTCTGATTCAATAAGAAAATATATCGTTGACTTTAACAAAAATTACTTTATAGCAAATTCAGTTATTTTAAGTGATATTTAGAAATTTATCCTGTGAAAACTACATTAGGATTATAAATGAAAATTTTCTTCTAACGTCTAACTCTGTTGTATTCTTACAACATTAGAAGTAATCACCTAATTTTTTTAAAAACGAATTGAAAAAGTAAATCAGTAATGATCGAAATAGAAAATAAATTAACTTTCGCTGCTATTGTCGCATTAGTTTCAATGTTATTTTCTGGAATAACATCCTACCTAATTGCGTTATTTAACAATAAAAAATCAGAAGAAAAAGCGCTTAGAGATTCTTTAACACAAATTAATAATCTTAATATCCAATATCCATATTTAGAAAGCAAAGAGTATATAGTTGAATTTTCTTCTAAAATCAAATTAGAAGAAAAAGATCTGAGATATGATAGCTATTGTATAATTGTTTTTAATTATTTAGAGAGATTATCTATATTTTGCAAATTCTAAAATGGAAGAATACGTACATGTTCCTGAATTAATAATTCCTCATAAATATTGGTGGAAAAAATTAATTCACACAGAGTTTAAGCAGTTGGGTTATCATAAGAAATTTATTAGAATAGTTAATCGAATAATTATGGAAGAATAAAATGAAAAGAATATGTTTATTAATTGGAGCTCCTGGCTCAGATACGAAAGGAAATTATCTTAATGGTGTTTCTGTTGATATGGAAAGGATGAGACAATATCTTTATAGCAATGTTGGTGGTGCCTGGTATCCAAATGAAATTGAACAAGTTGTGAATCCAAGTAAACATAAATTATTATCATTATTAAATAAAATTAAATATTCTGATTACTCGCTAATTCTTTTTTCCGGGCATGGTGGCACTTCAATAAAAAATGGAAAAACTTATATCGAAATTAATTCTGATGGAGATGATTTTGAGGCTGAAGGTTTAA
This sequence comes from Leptospira mayottensis 200901116, assembly GCF_000306675.2. Lineage (NCBI taxonomy): Bacteria > Pseudomonadati > Spirochaetota > Leptospiria > Leptospirales > Leptospiraceae > Leptospira > Leptospira mayottensis. The sequence continues at coordinate 72,672 of NZ_CP024873.1, read as the reverse complement.
TTAATTATACTGACCGTGAGGTTGTCATAATAGATAGTTGTCGAAGCTATTTTACTCCACCGACTTCACTCCAAGGTGATACTTACTATAAATCTTTAATTAATGAACAAACGAATTTAGCATTAAAACATCGAAGATTTTATGATGAACAAGTTCTTGCCGCTGATCCAGGATCACTTATATTATACGCATGTTCGATTGGAGAGACAGCAAATGATACAAATGAAGGTGGAATTTTTACTCAAAATTTGATTTCTACAGGAAACAATATCAATAATTATAAGGATCGAAATATATTTCAAGAATTGAATTACACTTTTAATACTGCTAAGAATCTCGTATCGCAAAGATTTAGAACACAACACCCAACGATGGAGGGTTCGATTAAAAGAAATACTTGGTTTCCATTTGCAGTAAAAGTATAACGACGACTTCAAATTGTATTTTTAGTATATATTGGTTTTTAGACAATTAGTAGGATTATAGAATATTATTTAATTGGACAAGAGGGGATAATGAATCTTAACTTCGAAATGGACTATTGGCTTACAAAAAATGTAAATATCCAAGAAAATCTTGAACTTCGTGAGCCTCAAATAGAAGCATATTGGGAAGTCTATGAACATTTTATAATAGATCGCAAAGCAAGTGACGCAATTGTAGTAATTCCTACAGGTGTCGGCAAAACTGGCCTTATAGGGATATTACCCTATAAAATTTCTAAAGGACGTGTACTTGTTATTACTCCTCGATTGGTTATAAAAGATTCAATATTAGGCGCATTAAACCCAAATTCACCAGATAATTTTTGGTTTACAAGAAATGTTTTTAAAGATGTTCGAGATCTCCCTATAGTTATAGAATATAAGCGAGGAGTTAAGTTAGAATATTTGAATAACTCTAATCTTGTAATATTAAATATTCATAGATTGCAAGATCACTTAGAGTCAAGCCTCCTTAACCAAGTGAAAAGTGACCATTTCGATATGATTATTATTGATGAAGCCCATCATTCACCAGCAAAAACATGGGTAAATACCATAAAATATTTTTCTAATGCAAAAATTGTAAAATTAACAGGAACTCCTTTTAGAACAGATGAAGTTGATATTTCTGGAGAACTAGTATATAAATATAAATTAAGTAGAGCAATGGCAAAAAATTTCGTTAAAAAATTGGAAAATATTTCGTATGTTCCTGAAGATTTGCTTTTAACAATAGATAACGACGAATCAAAAACTTATAATGTTGATGAAATTTATAAATTGGGGATAAAAGACGAAGATTGGATAAGTCGTTCTGTTGCTTATTCGCGAGAATGCTCTTTAATGATTGTAAGGAAAAGTATTGAACTACTATTACAAAAACGAGTGAACGGTCGAAATATTCCTCACAAAATAATTAGTACATCTTGCAGTATATCTCATGCAGAACAAATAAAAATGCTTTACGAGTCAGAAGGACTTCGAACAGCAATTGTTCATAGTCGCCAAGAGGAAGGAGAGCGCAAAGAAATTCTTAATTTAATTGAAAATCATGAAGTTGATGTTATAGTAAATGTTGCCATGCTTGGTGAAGGATATGATCATCCATTTTTATCTGTAGCTGCGATTTTTCGCCCCTTTAGAGCGTTATTGCCTTACATGCAATTTATAGGTAGAATATTAAGAATCATCCCATCTCATTACAATCCAAAAACTGAAGATAATATTGGTTGGATAGTTTCACATAAACATTTGTATCTTGACAAGTTGTGGGAAGATTACAAGCAAGAAATAAATGAATCAGCTTATATTAATGAAATCAATGATACCCAAGAATTTATCGAAGAAACTAGTAATGCGCGTGAATTGCTCTTACGAGACAATTTGTTAGGAATTGTAACCGAAAAAGGAATCGGAACTCTTCAAATAGATCCCTATTTAACCAAGGAAATAGAGGAGGCTAGAATAGAAGAACAGAAGATACGTGATGAAAAAATCAAAAAGATAATGGAGCTTGGCGTCTCATCTTATGAAGAAGCTAATAGATTTTTAGATCAAATAGAAGGTCAATCACAAAATATTAAAAACCCAGTTGCCTTTGAAGAGGGGAAACGTCAGATAGTGACAACAAAAATAAATATGCTAGTTCCCGATATTCTTTCACGTTATGGATTAAGTCCGAAAGGTAGTGAACTTAAAAATTGTTCACGACTTTTTGGAGATCAAGATTATAGTTGGATACTCAAAAAAAATAACAAAAATGACGCGATGTTGTCGATATATATAAGAACAACGATGAAAAACTATTTCAATAGGCCAATTTCAGAATGGAGTTTAAGGGATTTAAATTTAGCGGAAGAAAGACTTGATAAAATTCGAGAATACGTCGATAGTGCTATTAAAGCATTTGTAACTGATCAACTTGGATAAAAGGGTACATATTTTATGAATAAAGATCAATTAAGACAAATATACAATCTTATTTACTCTTCTATAATCACTCCTGAAAATTTAGTTGATAATTTGCGGAAAGATATGTATACATCGATTAATTTCTACAAAACAGCTAACGGTATTATCTCTGAGGTTAATGCTACTCTTAAAAATGGAGAAAAAGTTACCTACAGTTATTCATTCGATAAAAATGAAAAACTTCAGTCTTTAATAAAAAAATTAGACACAAGTTTCGAACCTTTATTTGATCGAAATGATTCCCTTGTAAAAAATCTTAAAAAGACAAAACTAAAAAAAATCGAAGAAGAACTTTTACCTTTTTAAAGATTATCTTTGTTGTTACTTATTTTCCGGTACTCATTTTTATAGTAATGAGTCAAGTTATTTTTCAGATGTTGAGAGGGTGTCAGCGCTCCTGTGTAAATGACATATCTTAAAACGAATCGAACTTCAACCGATCGCCGAAAATAATCGAAAATTGATTCATTGCTTTTCCCCAATCTTGAATAGGCATGGTCCATTTTTTAGACATATTATTCAAAGCTAAATAAAGAAGCTTGATAGCCGCTTCATCGGTAGGAAACGAACCCCGATTCTTGATAATTTTTCTTAGCCCCATATTCATAGATTCGATGGCGTTTGTGGTGTAAATCGCCTTACGAATATTAGGTGGATAAGCCAAAAAAGGAATCACCGATTCCCAATTGTTTCTCCAGGACTTGCTGATCATCGGATATTGACTGTCCCATTTGGTTGAAAAATCATCAAGGCTTTTCTTAGCAATCTCTGCCGACGGAGATTTGTAGATAGCCTTTAAATCAATCATCAACTCTTTCTTCTGTTTGTAAGAAACCCATTTCAAAGAATTCCTTACCATATGAACGATACAAAGTTGAACTTGTGCATTAGGAAAAACTGATATGATCGTATCCGGAAATCCTTTTAACCCGTCAACGCAGGCGATTAAGATATCTTCAACTCCGCGATTCTTTAAATCGGTTAAGATCTGAAGCCAGAACTTCGCTCCTTCGGTGCGCTCCACCCAAATCCCAAGTATCTCTTTTGTGCCCTGTAGATTGATTCCTAAAGCCAAATAGAAGGATTTGTTTTGAACGTGGTGGCCGTCTCTCACCTTTACGACTAACGCGTCCATGATGAGAATTGGATATACTTTATCCAAGGGGCGATTCTGCCACTCGATCACCGTGGTCATTACCGAATCGGTGACTTCTGAGATCAGATCCGCTGAGACTTCCACTTGATAGATTTCTTGGAGATGTTGGGTAATTTCTCGTGTGGTCATTCCGCGTGAATACATCGAAATGATTTTGTCATCGAAGCCGGTAAAACGTGTCTGACCTTTTTGTATGATCTGAGGTTCGAAACTGCCGTTTCTGTCTCGAGGTATTTCCAAATCGATTGTTCCAAAATCTCCTTTGAGCTTTTTGCTACTTTTTCCATTCCGAGAATTTCCTGTGTTATTGCCCAACGAGGAATTCTTCTCATATCCAAGGTGATGCGTCATCTCACCTTGCATCGCTCGCTCTATCAGTGATTTCGTTAGTTGCTTTAAGAGGCCTTCATTTCCCAGTAGATCTTCAGCTCGATTTTTGGGTTTGCTCATATTGGGTTTATCCTTGTTACTTTTTGGTTATTCACAAGTCATTTACACAATCAAGCCGACACTCTCTTCTTCCAATTTATCAAGGTATTCAAAGAAACTCCCAAATCCTTCGATATCTGGGTCATTGATTTCCTGGACTTTATCAGGAGTTCGACCGTACTCTTCTTAAATCTTTCGTCATATTGTGTTTTACGAGCCATGCTTTTTATCCTTTTTCTTTTGCACGTCCGTGTCCACTCATTCGGGGGAAGTTCACGTGAGAGTTCCCACAGAAACCGTCGTATTGAAGGTTTTTCCTGTCGTTTAAGATTGTAATAGCTCCTACATTCCTAAGGTTTTGAGACGGGTTCTAAGTAATTCTTAATAACTTTTCGAACTCTTCAAATGCTTCCTTTCCCAATGCACCTTCTTTAAGACACCATTCTTTGACTTTTCTCAATTCAAAACGTTGATTCCTTGCTACTAACAATGCTTGATCGAGACATTCCCGTGCATTGAAATGTATGTAAGAAGATAGCCTGTCTTTTATACAATCAGTCGGTGAAAATATTTTTAAGATTTTACCTTCAATTTCTTTTTCATCTGGAATGATCTTATAATCATCACCAATTGAAACAGGGGCGGAAAGGAATTCAATAAAAAGATGATTGTATTTTGGGTGAACATAATGACGACTTCTTTTATAAAATCCCAATTCTTCCATTACTGATTTTATTTCAGACGCTTTGGATAAAAGTGGTTCAACTAAGATCCGGTCTCAAAACTATCTATTAAAGAAATTGAAAACAATAATAGTGCTCGCGAGGTAAAGAGAAGCCATATAATTTTCAGATTTTCTTTCCCACCGGATAAGGATAGCCCTGAATCGATTGTGCCAACTGTTAGTTCTTTCAACGACCCATCTTCGAGGCTTTCCTTTATATTTACCGATCAATGGTTTCTCGCCTCTTCTTCGAATGTGAGGCCGGATATTTCTTCTTCTAATTAATTTTTCCGTATCTTTAAAGTCATATCCTTTATCAAGACAGAGATGTTTTGGTTTCTTTTTTCTTCTACCGGAAAAAATCAGGATTGAATTTAAAGTCTCTTTTACGTTATGCTTGTCATGAACATTGGCTCCACTCAATGTTATGGCCAATGGAATTCCATTTCCATCCGTAAGAATATGCCGTTTAACCCCTAATTTGGCGCGGTCTGTAGGGTTTTTGCCGGTTAAACTCCCCCTTTGGGAGCTTTAACAATTGCGGAATCCATCGAGGCCCAGTCCCATGCTATCTTATTCTTCACATCATAATATTTTAAAATAGATTTATAAACCTTTTTGAATACTCCCGCTCGCTCCCATTCTTGGAATCTTCTGTGACAAGTTTGACCAGATCCGAAGTTACTCGGAATTGCCCGCCACTGACAGCCTGTTTTCATTCGATAGATGATCCCCGCCATTACCACTCTTGTAGGTAATCGATTGCGACCTCCTTGGAGATTTGCCCTAACTTTTGGGATTAATGGTTCTATTTTTTCCCAAAGTGCATCGGGGATCTCTGAATAATATTTGTCCATTTCACAAGTAAATAATTACGATTCAAAAGTACAACCAGTTTTGAGACCGGCTCTAAGTCTATATCTCCAGAACGATACGCACCTCGTGAATAGATCGAAACGACGGCACCTCCTACACATTTTGAAATTGAAGAAGACATTAAAATTTTAACAGGAATTGAAGAAGAAGACCTATATTCTTACGGAATTCCAATAGAATCAGCTTCGATTAAAATATCTGAAATGACGGATAAAGCAATATGTATAGTTACTCATTTTGGTATTGAGTTCGATAGGGTTATTTATGAAAGGTTAATGAATTTAGTTAAATATAAAAATAAAAAAGTTTTTTGGATAGATACTGGATATGATATAGCCTATCCTAAAAATATTCGAACCAGGAAATTAAATTATTTATCTTTTGAACATGGATTAATGCCTTTTCAAAGTCATAGGGCTCTATTCGACGTTTTCACTATGTTGAATATACTTAGTAAATATAATATTGATGAAATAATACAATTTGCTCAAACACCACTTTTAAGAGTAACCGCACATTTGGATTTTGATAAAAAAGATTTAGCAATTAAATCGGGTTTTCACTGGAATAAAGAAAAAAAATTATGGGCTAAAGTAATACGTGAAGGAATGTTAAAAAAAGAAAATTTAGATTTTAAAATTGAAAAAGAAATTATTTATCAAAATACTTAAAATAAATTTTTGATTTAGTTAAGAACTTATCCCAAAACACGAAAAGAAATCAGCACAATCACTTTATAAGTTCGTAATAGAGCGTGGAAGTTCCCGCAGATCGGTGATTTATGGATTTTCTAACGAATTTTATCGTTGGACAATTCTCGTAGGAGTTCCTACACCCGAGGTTTTGGGACAAGTTCTAAATGGAAAAGTTTTTAAAAAACTACTTTAACAGTATTTACCTTACAGTTTCTTCTGAAAGAAACCCGAAACTTACGACTCCATTTTTGACGAACTTAAGTTTTGACAGTATCAGCAATTTTGTGTAAATGACGTTCTTTAAAATAACTCGAAATTCAATCGGTAGCTTTGTAAAGTGGGGATTTTGTGGATTAGTTCTGAAGATAATTGTTTTTTTTATTTTAAAAAAGTAGATTAGTATCTTATTCTCATATTATTTTTCATTGTAGTAATTCTATCCTTATTCATTTTTGTATTCAGTTCAATGAATACTGAGATAAATGAAACTGTCGAAAAATCCCTTTGGGATCAAATGAAATCCTCTTTAAACGAACGAGTGGGAAGCCCATTTTATTTTTCTTTCGCGATTTCCTTTTTAATGTGGAATTGGGATATTTTTTATATTCTACTCTTTGAAAGTTATAGCTATGAAAAGTTTAGAATTTCACTTACTAATTATGATTTCACAATTTGGAAAACTACTGGGACCGCATTTATTTATTCTCTTATTTATACTATACCCAATTTGATTTCTGATAACTTTTCTTTTCGTTTCAAAATTTTTAATGAGAACAATAAAAATAAATATCAAGAAAAAAGTCTATTTCTTAATTCGATAACCAGTGACAAAATCAAACATGGGTATGAAGATTCAATATCGAAATTAAATAAAAAAATTGAACATTTGAACTCTGCATTAGAGAAAATTCACAGTTATTATCATAACTATATGACTTCATACTTTTTAAAGGAAAACAATTTAACGAATGCAATATTATCTCTAGAAATGTGTTGGAAAAATCAGGACTATTTTTCTAACGATATAGGAAAATCAGTTGGTTTATTGAATATAGATTCCAATGAGAGAAGACCGATATTAACCAATTCTCCAGATTTCAATACGAATAGCCGACTCGATGAAAAAGGAATTATTCTCGCAGTATATGAGAAAGAAATTCTAATCGCAAAAAAAGGTACTATACCGTTGGAATTTTTTAAGAATTCAATTTCTAATTATGAAGAATTATTTAACAAAATTCAAAAAAAGGAATTCGGTATTGAAATTTATTTAAGTAAAGTTCCAGGAACGATGATTGCACATTTCAATACTCCCGAAACTAAAAATGAAGCTTCTATAAACTATTATGGCGCTTATACTTTAATTGGAATAGCTATGGATATCGGTATAACTTTAAATTTTCAAAATAAATCATCTTTGCCAATGCACTTTTTTTAAAACTAATGTCTTTACTTGAATCGATTCGACAATTTCAAAATACCGAAATCCAAAACTTAAATCAATGGATTTTAAAAAAAGATTTTTATCTGCCAAGTTTTTGGGTTTTTTTGACTTCGCGCGTCTCTAATACTACCAATTATATAATAGTAAACAGAGATGAAGTCAAAAGCTATATTAATACGATCGGTCTCAATAAATTTGCGAATACGTCTATACCAATACAAGAAGTAATAAGACCTAGTGAAGGCAAAACTTATACACAAATCCAAAAAATTCAAATTTATAATGATGTTGAAAATGCAAATACTGGTATTTATGAATGTTTCAATAATTATTTCAAGTCTTTCAAATTAACAGATAACGAACTAAGTCCACTTTTTCATACAATAGGAGAGCTTCATGATAACGTCAGTTCACACTCTTTAGGAACTGGATTTTCTATGGCACAAGCTTATAAAGAGAATTTTGAATTTGCAATTTCTGATAACGGAATTGGGTTTTTAAAAGAAATACAAAATCGAAAGCCAGAATTAAAGGTTACCGATGATAAAGAAGCGATCAAGTGGTGTCTTCAAGTATCGAATTCGACAAAAAAACTAGATGAGTTTTCACAACGTCTTCCAGAAGGCCATTCTGGGCGTTCTCCATTTCCCAATTCTTATGTCTCTCAAAGAGGGGATGGGAATCACCATATCGGATATGGCTTATATGAACTTCATAAGTTTGCAAAAAATTACAGTGGAAGGTTAGAAATTGTCAGTGGATTAGGGTATTATATACTAAATTTCGATGGAAGTTCCAGATTACAGGATTTATCCCAAAATTTTAATGGAGTTTCTATTAGTCTAAGATTTAATTTGATGAAATTAAAGGGAAATTTGCAAGAGAAGTTATTGCAAACTCCTCTTAATTCGTCGATGATTATTAGGGAGGAAGATTATGAATAGCAGCGTAAAAATTACTTTTGAAAATAATATTCTTTCTTCTCGTGAAAACGGCCGTCTCAAACGCCAAGAAGTTGAGAAGCTCCTTAACCTTGGGAATTCTATAGTGTTTGATATTTCCAATATTCGCTTCATCGCAGGATCTTACGCAGACGAGTTATTTGGAGTACTTTTCATCAAATTGGGTGACGAATTTAAAAACCGAATCAGTTTCAAAGTTCGGAATAAAGAAGAAAGTGCTTCTGTTATTTCGACAATCTCTGACGCATTAGATATTCGTTTAAATATCACTTCTACGAATAAAGATCCAGTTCTAAGCAACTTCCCATAATTCGCTTCTATGCCTCAAAAATGAACGAATGTTTCGGCACATGATAACACTTACTCTAAAGGTTTTGTTAGGAACACAATACGCTCAAAAAGTTTGTAAAAAATGAAGTGTAATACGTAATAGTTTTTATAAGACAAATTTGATTTCATACCATTAAACGAAACCTGGAAGTCAAGTTAGGCACCGTTTTTGCTTACTGAGCTAAATTCGATAGTTTGCAGTTGGTTAGTTTATATTTTTTTTCAATCAATTTGTTTATTTTACTTTTCTGTAGTATATATCCCGTTGAAGTTTCGTATTCAAAAAAATAGTTTTCAGTCTTCAATTCCGAAATTTGCTCAAATGGAGCTCCAGGAAGGGAAGTAAAATTTTCATTAAGTATTTTGTCCATATCATAAGTTTGCACACCGGAACTGTTGATAGTAATAAAACAGTTAGATTCAATATAGTTAAAGCTTGGATATAGACCTCGGTAAATTTGAAATAGCCTGTCATCTTTTAATATATAAACGGAAGTAACTTTTTGCTCACGCAAATCGTATTTCTCTAATTCATTTAAAATTAAAATTCCATCTTCGACGGAAATCGTAATTTCATAATCATTATAATTACCACCGTATCGTGTATATTTATTGGAAGATTTTTTTACTAGAGGAAATAAATTAGAAACTGTAGATTTAAATTTATTGATAAACAATCCTGCATTAGGATGTATATTCTGATACAAAGTCAAAAAGGACCCATAGACCCAACCCTCTTCTCCTGCTTCATTTTTATATTTATACCAATAATTGCTAAACCCTTCGATCGAATCTTTATGATCGCTTCGTTTGATTAATGTTAAAAGTTCTCCCTTCTTAACAATTCGAATTCTTTTAGAAGCGAGATTGGAGTCACTTCTCACATTAACTGCATCTCCACGAACTATTGCATAAGAAACAATAGCGTTTCTTGTCGAACAGGCTATCATAAATAGAACAATCAAAAGAACAATCAATCTCAATAGTTTTTCCCCTATCAATATATCAGATACAAAAATGCCGTCTAATGTAAGAGTTCTCCGACGTTGCAACCGTAGACGCATTAGCACGACGAGTTCGAGCGAGCGGGGCGTGGAGACGAAGTTATGCAGTAGTGGCTTTAACAGCTTTTTATTTTCTAAGCTCTTCTTCTACTTTATCTGAAAGTAAAAGCTTTATTAAAGATTGATATGGAATATCTTTCTTGTTCGCCATAACTTTCAATCTATCAATTAATGCTTCAGGTAATCTCAGAGAAATCATTTTGGTTGTAGGCTTTAAATTTGGGAAAGACACTTTTTTAGCCTTTGAATAATCGATATAATCCGCAGAATCATTCTTAGTCCAAAAATCAATTTCAGAACTTTCTGATTTTAGATGAGGTATTTTTTTACGAGTTTTCATAGATTTTTCTTTCCCGAGGAGTCATCTCACGAACTGAAATAGGTCGACACAAAGATATGTGTAAGTTTCAAGCAATTTTTAATTCGAATTTACCTGAGACTTTTTTTGATTCATTTTCAAATCGATTGCAATTTTCGCAATGTCGCCTAATGATAAACACCGAATATACGAATGTCATAAAGACACGTTATTCAATCAACCCAAACTTCACAAGAAAGACCCATTACAACAGGCACTTCCGATAATGATAGTTCTGTCACATTATGAACATTTGTTCATTTAAACGTACCCATACATCCTTTACACTTCGTACTCAATACAAGCTTTACAAAAAGGAACGTAAATATGTAACTCACGTTCAATGAATTGGCATAGGATTCTTATATTGCAACACTTTAATATCCGTCACGTTCGTTCGCAGCGGCAAATTCAATCAGTTTGGATTTTGCGCGATGAATATTCCCAAGGGCCTCGTTGATCTCTACCTTGGCTATCACAGGGAGGTAGTCACGTAAATATTTTAACTCTGATTCGATTCGTTGCAATTCCGTGATTGTATCCATTATTTTCCCCCAATCTCTTCCGGATATTCATCGGACTCTCGAATCCAATAGTACAAACAAAGAAGTTTCGTTTTGAAATTTTTGATAAATAACTATATAGAAGTTTTTTAGGTATGTTGAATGAGTAGAAAACGGAAAGTCAAACCTACTCAAAAGTTGGATAGAAGTCGACTTTAAAGAATTCCATTTTCCTTCAGGGTTTTTTCGGAGAGTCCTGTAATTTCTAAAACGGTCTTTAGATCAATTCCTTTCTTTAACATTTTACCGGCATCTTCTAATTTGCCTTCAATCTTGCCTTCAATCTTGCCTTCAATCTTGCCTTCAATCTTGCCTTCAATCTTGCCTTTCTCAACACCTTGTTGTATGCCTTCTGAAATGAGTCTCTCCGCTGTAGTCACTGTTAGTTCCTCGTATTGTTCTAATTTTGATCTTTCCAAAACTCTTTTGAGTTCCGTAGGTTTTAAATCACGGGCCCAATAAATATACAACAACAGTTTCCGTAGGATTGCAACCCTTTTCGATTCTTCCTCTATTCCTAATAGTAGCGAAAATAACCCCGGTAAGTGAGAAACAAATTCCAAATCCCCTTCCCGGATTTTTTGAACCACTCCCAAAGTGACTTGAAAAGTGATACTTTCCAACTTCTTCTTCAACTCTACTTCTTTTAGATCAAACAAGTCTATTTTAAAATCAGGGATAAAGTCTTTTAGAATTTCCGTTTCTTGTTTTGTTAATACGAACTGGTCCAAAAATCGATCTCCCAATTTCCATTCTTTTTCTCCGTGATAGAACACGAATGGAATGACTACGGAAAGTGGCTCTCCATTTCTTTGTTGGTTTCGATAGATTTCCGTTAAATATCCGAGTAATTGAATATAGATGGTGTTTTCTAAATAACTTTTGTGTTCGAAAAGTAAATAGACGTTCGACTTGTTTCCGGACTTGAGAGGGATTTGAAACAGCAAATCCGTTTGTTCTTGTTTTAGTTCCTCGGATATAAAGCTCGATTCGGTCAATTCCAAGTTTTCCAAGTCGAGTAGTTTGACCACTTCCGGCGGTAACGTGTTTTTGAAAAAAGTAGCCGCTTCTTTTTTGTCCTGAAAGGTTTCTCGAATCAATCGATCGTGAGGATTGTTCACTTCGGTCATCCGTTATCCTTGAGCTATCATTTTTTTCGGTCAATTCCATTTGGGAATCCTTCTAACTTACCATTCTTCCGTAAAAGGCAGAGTTCGAAGTTTTTCACAAAAACGTTGTTATATTTGATGGGTGTTTCTACGAATTTTTCCGTGGGAATGGAAAAATTGAATTTCTAAGGGTTCATTTGGGATTTTTCGTTTGCCGGTTTTTCCATCCTACAAATTTAAAACCGTATTTGGTACTAATCAAAATCTTCGATTCTAAGTATAATTTTACAATTTCTTTAAAGAATCATTTTTAATATTAAGTAACCCAATTTGAATTAATACAGTAATGAACGAAAAAAGATTAAATGATTGAATCTTTGTTATAATATGACATAATTATCATTATGTCACATGCCTTATTATCTAGCTCTTCTAATAAAATTCGTAATAAAACTGAAAAAAATAATTTAATTCAATATTTAAATTGTAATTACGAATCAAATCCAAATCTGATTGAGCGCGCAAGGGAATTTGTTCAACTCCAGTATTCTAAATTAGATTACGTCGGATATGACCCAAACTTCGATCGTCAATTTGATCTAAATGGATTTAGTCAGTATTTTATTGCTCTGGATGAAAACGATGAAATCATAGCGACTTCCCGAATCGTTTCTCGGGGGCCATTTGGCCTTCCAATCGAATATTCTTACAGGAGCGATATTGGAAAACGGACAGTTATCGAAGATGGAAATGTTGCTGAAATGAATTCATTTGCTGCCACTAAGATGAACGCTGGTTCGAAAGTTTTATCTTTAAGTACTGATTTTTTACTTAAACGTGATTTTACTTCCACATATGGATTATTCGATATAAATCGAGGTGCAATGGGAAAGCTCTATAACCGGATCGGAGCTATAGAATCTTCTTTACACCCATATTTAATTTACTTTCCAAACTATGGAAAGTTGATTCAAGGAAACGTTAGACCAACTTTATGGAAAGTACAAGTGTCAGATAAAGCTAAAATTATTGCAAAAAAAAGTCATTCGTGACGTTATGTTTTCAGAGGTTTATACTTTGGAAGCGATTTCAGCCCTACTCTTCTTAGCGTCAACATGCAATCTTTGCCTAGGCTTCTACGTTTTATTTGTCATACGGAAACGATTTTTTGATTTCGGGACCCTTTGCATTCTTTTTGGAATATGGAGTGCGCTTTTTGCAGTGCCGTTTTTCGAAGGAACGGAAACAACTTTCTGGACACGAACGCTAACATTACCCATGATCATTGCTCCTTTGTTTCTAATTCGATTCATTCACTCCTACGTTTTTGACAAAGAGATTCCAATAACCGGTAACCTGCTAATATTAATAGTTTATGTTATTCCTATTTATGCTTTTAGCTATTCGGATTTTTACATTACGAGTGCATGGATTCAAGATGCAAAACTGCATTTTACAGCCGGAATACTCTATGATTATTTCGTAATTGGTGGAGTTCTGAGTATAATTTCTTCAATAATAGTTCTTGCTTTGGGATTCAAAAAAAGAAGAGGACTAAACCGAGTTCGATTCGTCTATATCACGACCGGAATATTACTTTGGCTATTGTCAATAGGAACGTTTACATTGCTTCTTCGACACCTTGGCTTACCGGAATACAATTTTGTGGCTCCTATCAGTTGTAGCTTAGCAACAGCCACTTGGTCGATTGGAATTATCAAAATCAATTTGTTTGAAATTTCTGAAAGTGCAATCCTAGAAAATAGAAATTCCATCGTCGCCCACGCGAATATCTTAATACTAAGAAAAGTTGACTCGCAATTTTACAAAAAAGCATTGATAAGCTACAGAAAGAATACAATCGAAAGAATCATTCAAAATTTTGTAGACCTTCAAATCCACTCAGAACTTACTGTGGAAGAAATTTACTTCTACTTGGCAACAAAGGAAATGGCTATCATTCCTCTATAATTCTTTCTGCCAAGGCGTTCATAGATTTCCTACCCGATTGATCCATTTTATAAATTTTCCAGAATATTTCCAAGGCATCCGGAGAATTTTTTAAAAATCGCAGAAAGACAGTTACTTCTTTGATTAAGTTTTCTTTCTCTTCCCTCGATTTTCTTAATTCTAAATCAATTGGGTCTAACTCGAAATTACGAACAAAAATAATAGGATCAATCTTTTCGTTTTTATAAAGATTTACTACAAAAGTCAGCGTCGGAATTGTACGGCCGCTCAAATAACGACTTACAGTCGGTTGTTTAACCTCACCTGCTTTAGCAAGATCCTCTTGATTCCAACCCTTCCTACTCATTAAATCTTTCAGGATTATGCTAAAATTCATAAAATTTCACATCTGCATATTTTTTGCTTGAAATATACACTTATGTATATTATCATTATATAAATCATTTGTCCCAATTTCAATTCTTGATAATTAAATTTCGCGAGTGGGAATTATGCAACCGAAAACTAAAAAAATCAAAAGCCGATATCCAAACACGCGTTTATCATCACGGTCTTTATTAAAATATATAAGAATTTCGTACAGAAATATTTCATTTTCAATAATCAAAAGATTTTAAACTTCCTAACTCAATTAAGCGTAAAACTAATCTTAACTCCAAAAAAGGAATAAACCATGGTATTCAATTATTACCAAATAGTGCCCTTAGAAATCTCCAATTCCGATTTAGACGAGTATGAAAAATATTTAGGGAAATCATTAAACGATGAGGACAGAGAAGCAATATTGAAATTCACGAGTTTTCGTAGGATTTTAGCGATCAGAAAGAAATTAAAATTAAACCTGTAGAGTATTTTCTCTCAAACGATTTAAGAAGTAACCAGTAAAAATAAGTTACGATAACGCTTTTAAGGATAAATTCAATCGAACCCGAATCTTCTCCAATACCAGATATGAACACTTTCGAAATTAATAATTACAAGAATTTTATAGAATTAGGTATCACCTACTTCCACTTTTTCAGTGTAGTTATCGGTATAATTTTAGGATTTTCAAAACTTTTTACAAATGATGATTTTAAAAAATCTTACGGTACGGTTCTTTATTCTTTCTCGTTCTTTTTGATTCTAAACAATGGAATTCTTTTCGACCAAGGAAACTTACGAACTGAAAACAAAATTACATTCGGATTTTATTACGGCGTTTTTCTTTATTCCAGCGGAGCAGTTTTGGTTTGTTTCAGCTATGTGTTAGAAACTTTAGATCATCCTTGGAATTACTGCAAACGACTTTTAGGAACGATTCCTGCTACCACTCTACTCTCTTATTTGATTCCGCAACTTTACTTTATTTCATTCATTGACATTCTTGGGTTTGGCGTTTCCGTATTTACGACCGTTTGGTTTTTTAAAAATGTTTTAATATCTAAAAAACCTATTGTTTATCTCAACCTTTCTTTGTTCTCATTTTTAATTTCTATCTGTTTCGTTTTAGATTTTCTCGGTACGATGTTTGATAAGAAGGATTTCTTTTTTATTGCGGAATTACTCGCCGGGTCGCTCATCTGCTACATCGTTATCTTAGAATGGAGCTCTCCCTTTTTATTCGATAAATCTACAGCTGAAAACATAATTACAGATCCGGAAGAATCCCATTTTTCGGAAGAACTCCAAATAGAAGGAAAACTTCAAAGTCGAAACTTATTGGAAGGAATCGATTTAAACAAAGTCGAAATTAAATTGAATCATTTTTTAGATTCTAAAGGTTTTATCGACGAAGAACTGAGACTTCCTGATTTTGCCACTGACTTAGGTCTTACCACTCATCAAGCTTCTTACTACTTGAATCAATATTTGAATATGCGTTTTACCGATTTCCTCCAATTCCACAGAATCAACGAAGTCAAAGATATGATTCGTATAAACGCGAATTATAATCTTCTAAACATTGCTCTTGAATGCGGTTTCAATTCCGCTTCTTCGTTTCACAGAGCTTGTGTTAAATATACGGGTAAATCTCCTCGGGATCTTAAAAAAGAAATTCAATCGGATTCTTAAAAATCAGGATTATAACCTTCTCATTCTAATTTTTTACACGTTATCTTTCTTATTTGAAAACTTACGAATTTATACAAAATCAAAACAGATAAAAACAATGATTAAAAAACTATTACTATTTACTTTGTTCATTTCTTTCGCCACGGAAATTTTTTCAGACGATGTTGACCAATTAAATTACAAAACCACATCGAAAGACAATTCGAAAAAGCATTCATTTGAATTGTTCCTTCGATTCAATCGAGGCTCTTGGTTGCCTGAATTTATCCGAAGAACGTCGGATGCAAATTCCTCCTTGGGACATTCCGCCAACTACGGCATTTTCACCAATTATGATCCACCGAGTAGAGACAAAAAGTTTGAAAATCCTGATTTTAAAAGTTTCGGATTTGTGTATAAAAATAACTTTTATAAGCTAATGCTTGACTATAACTATCTGTCTTTTTCTCAATATTTTAAAGTCAACTACAGTTATGCCGGAATCTTCCCGGGCGAGAATCATCCGTTTTTCGGTTCTGGATTTTTATACAACATCCACCCTTTTAGAACGGAAAATAAATTCGCACTTACTAAGGAAATTTTCAACAATGATCGTTTTGTATTTAGAATTGGCGGCGGTGCTAGATTTTTATCTATTACCCAAAAACAACAATATCCGATTTTTATTCCCGAATACGTTCAATTGATTTCCAGTGTCTCCACTTTTTCCGATGTCACTAAAACATACGGGCCTCAAGTCAGCGTAAGATCCGAATTACGATTATTCAGAGGTCTTTCCTTTAGAACAAATCTGGATGTTTTCTTCCTTCAGGGTATTTCTAAATCCAATTTCGAGTATTTTAATACAAACGAATTTATTTCCTCAAAAGCGGTCAATAAAATTCAATTTCATGGTCTCGATTTGAATACCGAGATCTCCTTGTTTCTTTTTAATCATCTCAGGTTATTTCTAGGATATGAATTAATCTTATCTAAAGCCAAATTTTTACAATTCAACGAGTCCAATAATTCTTTCGATTTTTATACTTCCGTCTCTTCCGAGTTAAAAAAACACGAATATACTCAGAATAAGTCGGATTCTTTGAATCTTTTCTACTTCGGTACGGGTTTTATTTTTTAAACGTTATTCGGAATTCGCGATGCACTGTTTTTATTTACTGTTTTTATTTTAGGAAAACTAAGTCCCGGTGAAGATGAGGGTTTCATTTTTAAAGTTAGTATATCACATTACTTTTATGTTATTTTTATTTTTTACTTTACAAAATCTCCTTCGAAATCGTTTTTTGCAAAATCATGAAAACCAAAAACTCGTATCACACCGCCCTTGTTCTCAAAGCGCAATTAGGAATGTTATCTAAAAAGGAAAGATCCCGTATTCCGGACTCGACTTTCTCCGATTGGAAAAAACGGAATCTCTCTTTAGTCGTCGGGTTTACCGAAGATGATCCCGCTCATTTTAAAGACGAAGTCTACAGAAAGATTTCGGAAAGTAAAACCTTCAAAAAAACTCTTTCCGCTCTTCTTTTAGTTTTTCAATTCTACTTCTCCTTAACGGAAAACATGCGAGGAAAAAGAAGAATTTGGAGCGAACAAAAGAAAAACATCGTTTCCATTGTTACAAGAATTTCTCCTCTCATCGGTATCAAAGCCGCTTGCAAGCTTTTGAAGATCTCTTCAAAACGTTTTTATCGTTGGAAAAACGAGTTTCACTGTTTCACTTCTACTTTTAATCTTTGTAGAAAATTACATCCCAAACAACTCACTTCCAAAGAGCAAACGATCATTGCAGGATATCTTAAAAAACCGGAGCTTCAACATTGGCCGCTTAGATCTATCTTCTATCAAATGTTAAACGACTCTCAGGCTTTTATGAATTTAAGCACCTTTTACAAGTATGCTCGGGCTTTAAGACCGGATTTCAAACGTTTCCGAAAACCTAAACAAAGAATTGGGATTCGTGCTTCTTCTCCTTTAACTCTTCTTCATATGGATACTACCATCTTACGCGTGCAAGACGGTTCTAAGGCTTACATCCACTTCATCATGGACAATTTTTCCCGTACGATTCTCGGATGGAAAGCTTCACTGGAATGGAACGCAAAGAATACGGTTTCAAATCTGAAAGAGGTTTGCGAAAAATTCAATCTCTTTCACAAACCTATCCGTCTGCTTTGCGATGACGGTTCCGAAAATCAAGGTGCGGTCAACGGTTTCTTAGACCAGCCCAATCTATTCATCAAAAAACTAATCGCTCAGGTCGACATTTCCTACTCAAACAGTATGATCGAAGCCGTGAACAAGAAAATGAAATATGAATTTCTATTTCCTAAAAATCCAATTTCATTTGAGGAAGTGATCGATACTCTCAAAGACGCGGTTCCAGAATACAACTCCCGTCCAAGCGGTGTCTTGTTCGGTTTCTCGCCGCTACAAGTTTTAAACGGGGAAGTTCCAGACAAATACCGTTTTGTCGATCAAATCAAAGAGGCCGCTTCCAGAGACCTAATATCAACAAACAAGATCTTTGTTCCAATCATTCCCCTATTCCAATAAAGGTTTAGCAAATACCGATCTTTCTCTTTCAAGCATCGGTTAATTTTAAGTTCCCGGCCTTTCTTTATCTCACCTCCATGAAGTTGTCATCTTATCATTTTACTTTTTTATACGAAACTCCGGTTTTCCGGATTCCACTCTCTACCTTTAGTGTGCCTTCTGCAATGGATAGGGCGGCTCCGCTTCGCGGACCGGGCTCTCGGCTCCAGTCAATAAATTGCATGCTAAAAACGTGATACAAAATATCACCTTCATTCCCAATTTATTGACTCCGCTTCGATCCCTGCCGCGTTGTGGGTCTATGTTTCATCGTGGTCTTTGTTAGATTCCATTTTAGTCTTCACGCGGTTCCGAACTTTCGCTCTCCATTCTTTCCCTTAGAAGTTTAAACCTTTCTCTTTCGTCTGTTTGCCAATCTGAGAAATTTTCAAAAAAATCTTTTTCGTAAAACATTTCCGGCCAAAGTGTAAATCTACCATCTCTCCAAAGTTTTGCCTTCCACTCATTGCTCACTCTTTCATCTATAATCTCTAAAATTTCCATCGGGACATCAACCAAATGGCGTTCATCAAAGAATATGGTAACATATAATAGATCTAAATTGAATTCCAGGCCGAATGCCGTATATACATTTCCAACTTTCATAGATTCTTCCATCCAATTGGGAACATGTTTGATTTGATATGTTTTTTCCGTTTTGAGTTTAATGCATTTAACTTTCATAATGTTCCTTTAGAATATAAAATCAATTAATTATAGAATAATAATATATATCACAACTCATTTTATAGAAGTATCTTTAAACAATTTGGTTTTGGGTTCTACTCTTTGGCCGGTAGAAGCGTTCTCATACCAATGGGTTTCAAATTTTGTACCATCTTTTGCAGTGTAGGACTTACTCGACATCTTCGCCCAATCCCTACTTTCGCCTCCATATTGTTTTGCTAAATTGCCTGCTCGCTCTAATTTATCAGATTTTATAATAGCGTCTCCTTTACCAGTCATCTGAGCTTCACTTGCTAAACTCTTACTCAGTTTAACCGAATTAGTCGCAGAACTCGCCCCCGTTGAACTCGGCACATTTGGCTTAGGCAACCTAGTGCCAAGCGCTCTTGTCGCAGCACCGCCAAGAACCGCGCTCATAGTGTAAGCTTTAGCTTGCCCAACGGCGTAATCACGGACTTTGTCGTCTTTGCTCGTTAATTTACCAGCAAAATCTTTAGCACTTGCGTAAACTTCCTTTCGGTTATCATAAAGTTCTTTTGCCCCTTTAACCGTAGCAACAGCAGAATTGACAGCAGCATCAACAGGAGTCGGAGCAGAAAGAGCAGACTTAACAGAATCTATCGCACTCTTTGCAATATTTTTCGAAGCGTCTTTAAAACCAGCATTCTCGTCTTGAGGAGCATGGCCAGTGGGGTCCTTAGCACCAATCGGGTTGTTATAAACATAAGCAAAACGATTCCAAGCTTGCGAATTGTATTCATCCGGAATTAAAGTATCGGCACTTGTAAATCGTGCAATCCCAGGATCATAATACCTCGCATTGAAAAAGTAAAACCCAGACTCGCGATCAAGCTCTTGCGAATTGAACTTAGGAGAAAAGTTCAAATCCCCCCGTTGCACAAAGGTTTCCCCATAAGGAAGATACTGCATCAAAGAAAGAGTATTTCCCTCATCGTCTAACACGTGAGAGACGGAATCCACTTGATCAGTTAAATAATACGCAAGGGCACCCGCCTCATTTAACGCAGCAATACGAACACCATTGAGATAAACATTGTTCACCGAAGTGAGTATATTTTCAGACTCGATAAACTCCAGACCAAAGAACTTACTCGGATACAAGATCTCAACGTTAGAAAAAACATTGTTCTTCGGTTCTAAAGAAGACTTCCGGATCCGAAACCCACCTTCATCATACCAGTAACTACCGAGGATCGCATTGTTTCCGTCTTGGATCTGAGTAATCCTGTCTTGGGAATCAACTTGAATCCGTTTCGTTAAATCCTTAATATTGTCTCTTTGTCTTGTTAAGTTCCCGTTTGCATCATATTGAAGGGTAAACGTATCGTTTCCTGTTTTTGTAGAATCGATATTTGTTACTTGGTGATTGGAATAAACATAACTCCACTCGTCGGAGACGTTGCTACTCGCAGGATCATGAATTCTTTTAGAAACCAAGTTCCCGTTCTTTGCATATTCAAAAGACTGCTGAAACTTTCTGGAAAGATTCCCATCTGCAATTCCTAAATAACTACCGTTAGCAGATGTAAGACGACCCAAACCGTCGTAGCTGTAGACAAACTGAGTGTTAAAATCCGTAGAATTATTAACAACATTCGTAATGTTGTTGTTCGGATTGAAGGAATACACAGCGTCTTGCAAGACTTTCGCATTACCACCCACATCCCCAGAGGAATGAATGCGAACCATTCTACCCTTGACGTCATAGCTGTAACTGGTTGTAATCCCGTTTCCAAGGGTTAAACTTGAAGTCTGACCAAACTCGTTGTAACTGATATTTTCAACGATGTCCTTGTTGCAATATCCCGGTAAAATTCCGTTCGTGTTTACTTGAACAGAAATCCCTGAAATGTAACCCGCAGAACCATATTCATAACAAGCACGCATCCGTCCATGACTGATCGGATGTTCCGGATAGTCGATCCGAGTCACACGACCGAGTAGATCGTATTTAGTTTCTGTAATGTATGGACCCTGTGTTTCTGTCGGGAGAGGGTTTCCTGCGGAAGTTGCCAGAATTGTGCGAATTTCTTTTTTGACTCTTCCTAGTTTGTCATAACTAAAGGTTTTGTTTTGGTTGGAATCTTCGATTCGTACCAGTCTTCCGACAGAATTCTCACTACCTGGATACGAATCATACGTATATCCAATGTTCCCTTCTGGGATATTTTTAGTCAGGATTCTTCCCACACCGTCATACGACAAATTGGTCGTAACACCTTTTGCATTCGTGCTCGATGTCAGATCTCCAAATGCGTTGTAATTGTAGGAGCTCACACCCAAGTCAGGATCACTTTCGGCATGCAATTTCCCGAATGCATCGTAACTCCAATAGGCTTGGTTCTTGCCACTGACGTCTTTTGTGGGAACTCCCGCAGTTGGATTGGGGCAACTCATCAAACTTGCGTCGTTTAAGTCACTTTTCTTGATTCTGTTTCCCGCAATGTCGTAACAAAAACCAATCTTGGCTGCAGTCCCGTCGGTAGAAAAATCTTCTACATACAAGACTTCTCCACTCGCATTCTTTGCAATTCGTTTGCTTGTACCAGAACTGTGAGTCTCCGTAGTTTCAAATGCAGAGTTGTAGGTCGTTGTTACGACCACAGGAGAAGTTTCCCCTTGGGCAAGCGGCAACGTTGTTTTTTTCACCCGACCAATCGGGTCATACTCAAAACTGGTTGGATTTCTTTCTTCTAAGTGTAAAACAAATCGGTCGATTTCTCCCGACGTTGCCCAACTCGACTGACCTTTACGGACTACCTTTCCAGTCCCGTCATACACAAGTCTTCCCGTGATCGCAAAATTACCGTTAGACGTAGATTTGACTGTATAGATGTTACGACCCATTCCGTCGGAATAGGTGCGAGATACAAAGTCAGGATCTCCGTTGCCTGTCGGGAAAGTTGTCTTTGCACTCAAAGGAAAAGAAACATCGTAAGAATAGTTTGCAGTTGTAGTAGTTCCTACATCCGTGTCGACATTCAAGGACTGAGGACAGAAGGGCGGCTTTCGGAGAAACACTTCTTTTTTATTTAAGTTTTCTGCATATTCAACTTTGTATTGCTGTTCTCGTTTCTCCGAAACCGGGCTCTCCGCTCCAGTCAATAAATTGTATGAAAAAAACGTGATACAAAGTATTATCTTCAGTCCCAATTTATTGACTCCGCTCGATCCCTGCCGCATGGAAAGAAAGTGCGGCGGCTTGAGTTTCTTCCGCTTTGTGAATGTAGCGTTTTGCCGTTGTTCAAACGAGATCGCATTTTAATTTTTGCGAGGCTCAAACAAGATTTTTAATTTGCGCTATGATGATTGCTTTTTTAATCATGAATCTTTCTTTAAATCCTGCATTCCATCTTTTTGCTGCTATAAAAGTTTGTTGCTTTAAAATCTTTTTTGTTTTTTGGTTGAGATAACGTAAAAATATTTTATGAATTTTTTCGTAGTTTTTGTTAGCAACAAAAAGAAATAAAATATTACCTGTATCAAGTTCAATGTTTCCTTCTTCCAAAGTGGTAATTGATAAGTCATGTTCTAAAGCTTCTTGAAATTCTTTGTAACCTTCTTCTTTATCAAAAAGAATACCACTATACGTTAAACGTTTTTTAAAGCTTTCAGAATTGTAAAATGAATTAAGTTTAAGGTGATTAAGAAGCGGATAATATAAGGTTGCTAATTGGTGTTTGTTAATTAGAAACATTGCTGAACTGGTTTGCTCTTTATTAAGAATAGATAAATAATTTTCAATAAAGTCTAAAACTAATTTTCGAGGGATGCCAGAGGAGCTTATAATAAAAATCGCCATATCTTTATCAAAGTTATCTTTCCCTTGCATCAACGAAGATGCAATATTATATAAAGTATCTGGCTCGATTTTTTTTTCTTTAATGTAGTTAAAAAACTGGCATTCGAATAGTTCTTCATCAAATTGCTTTTTAGATTTATCTCGAGTATTTTTTTTTGCTATTTTCCGAAGTTCTAAAATTGTTTTTTCAAAATTAACAGGATTCATTTCGTTTTCCCGTCGTAATTTATATTTTTATAAGGAATTTCCCCGTTAACTCGATACTGAGGAATACCATTCGGACCTTTGTTAGTTATACCAGCTGCATTTATAGTTGTGTTTTTAGGAATTGTTAATTCCAATAAGGTAGCCCCACCTTTAAATCGTTCAGTATATTTCGGATCTGCTTGAAGCTGTTTGTTATACAAAGTAGAAACAATTTCCTTTGGGTTATTTAAATTCACTTTCTTTAAATCATCTAACTTTGCTATGGTTGGCCATCCCTGTTTAGGAAGACCCTTCTCTTTTATCGTAGCCAAGTCACTCGTCGGAACAATCTTACCATATTTAGACGCTTCTTTCGTAGCATTTACAGAATTTGCAACTGCATTTTGGGATTGAGGGAGCCTATTTAATAAAGAATTTGTAATATTAGAACTACCTAGTCTACTACTTAAATAAATAGCAGATGGCAGAGCAGCGGAACCAACTTCAGCCGCAGCAGCATAACCAGTTGCAGCAGTAGCGCCGACAACAGCGGTGCCAACGACAGCTTTTTTAGCACCTTCTGAAACAGCATTCAAACCAGCGGAGTTACAACTTGCATTGCCTTTACATTGGGAATTCATCATAATCCCAATACCAGCATTCGCTTCATGTCCCGTCGGATCTTTAGCCCCAATGGGATTTCCCTTCACATACGAGAAGCGGTTCCAACCTTGCGTATCAAACTCACCGTCAACGATCGTATCCGCACTTGTAAATCGAGCAATCCCAGGATCATAATACCTCGCATTGAAAAAGTAAAACCCAGACTCGCGATCAAGCTCCTGCGAATTGAACTTAGGAGAAAAGTTCAAATCCCCCCGTTGAATAAAGGTCTCACCGTAAGGTTGGTATTGGATTTGAGAAAGAGTATTTCCATCGTCGTCTAACACGTGAGAGACGGAATCCACTTGATCGGTTAAATAATACGCAAGAGCACCCGCCTCATTTAACGCAGCAATACGAACCCCATTCAGATAAACGTTGTTCACACTTGAAATCACATTTTCGGATTCAATGAACTCCAAACCAAAGAACTTACTCGGATACAAAATCTCAACGTTAGAAAAAACATTGTTCTTCGGTTCTAAAGAAGACTTTCGAATCCGAAAACCACTCTCGTCATACCAATAACTACCGAGGACCGCATTGTTGCCATCCTGAATCTGAGTAATACGATCTTGAGAGTCGATGCTGATCCGTTTGGTGAGATCTTTCGAATTGTCTCTTTGTCTTGTGAGATTTCCATTTGCATCATATTGAAGGGTAAACGTATCGTTTCCTGTTTTTGTAGAATCGATATTTGTTACTTGGTGATTTGTGTATTGGTAACTCCACTCGTCGGAGACGTTGTTACTCGCAGGTTCATGAATTCTTTTAGAAATCAAGTTTCCATTCTTTGCATATTCAAAAGACTGCTGAAACTTTCTGGAAAGATTCCCATCCGCAATTCCTAAATAAATACCGTTAGCCGATATAAGACGACCCAAACCGTCGTAGTTGTAGACAAACTGAGTGTTAAAATCTGAAGAATTATTAACAACGTTTGTAATGTTGTTGTTCGGATTAAAAGAATAGACAGCGTCTTGCAAGACTTTCGCATTACCCCCCACATCCCCGGAAGAATTAATGCGAACCATTCTACCTTTGACGTCATATCCGTAGGTCGTGGTGATCCCGTTTCCAAGGGTTAAACTTGAAGTCTGACCAAACTCGTTGTAACTGATATTTTCAACGATGTCTTTGTTGCAATATCCCGGAAAAATTCCGTTCGTGTTTACTTGAACAGAAATTCCAGAGATGTAACCCGCAGAACCGTATTCGTAACAAGCACGCATCCGTCCGTGACTGATCGGATGTTCCGGATAATCGATCCGAGTCACACGACCGAGTAGATCGTATTTAGTTTCTGTAATGTATGGACCCTGTGTTTCTGTCGGGAGAGGGTTTCCTGCGGAAGTTGCCAGAATTGTGCGAATTTCTTTTTTGACTCTTCCTAGTTTGTCATAACTAAAGGTTTTGTTTTGATTGGAGTCTTCTATACGTACCAGTCTTCCGACAGAATTCTCACTACCTGGATACGAATCATACGTATATCCAATGTTCCCTTCTGGGATATTTTTAGTCAGGATTCTTCCGATCGGATCATACGACAAATTGGTCGTAACACCTTTTGCATTCGTGCTCGATGTCAGATCTCCAAATGCGTTGTAATTGTAGGAGCTCACACCCAAGTCAGGATCACTTTCGGCATGCAATTTCCCGAATGCATCGTAACTCCAATAGGCTTGGTTCTTGCCACTGACGTCTTTTGTGGGAATTCCTCCACTTGGATTGGGGCAACTCATCAAACTTGCGTCGTTTAAGTCACTTTTCTTGATTCTGTTTCCCGCAATGTCGTAACAAAAACCAATCTTGGCTGCAGTCCCGTCGGTAGAAAAATCTTCTACATACAAGACTTCTCCTTTTGCGTTCTTTGCAATTCGTTTGCTTGTACCAGAACTGTGAGTCTCCGTAGTTTCAAATGCAGAGTTGTAGGTCGTTGTTACGACCACAGGAGAAGTTTCCCCTTGGGCAAGCGGCAACGTTGTTTTTTTCACCCGACCAATCGGGTCATACTCAAAACTGGTTGGATTTCTTTCTTCTAAGTGTAAAACAAATCGGTCGATTTCTCCCGACGTTGCCCAACTCGACTGACCTTTACGGACTACCTTTCCAGTCCCGTCATACACAAGTCTTCCCGTGATCGCAAAATTACCGTTAGACGCAGATTTGACCGTATAGATGTTACGACCCATTCCGTCGGAATAGGTGCGAGATACAAAGTCAGGATCTCCGTTGCCTGTCGGGAAAGTTGTTTTTGCACTCAAAGGAAAAGAAGCGTCGTAAGAATAATTTGCAGTTGTAGTAGTTCCATCATCCGTGTCGGAACTCGTTCGAACCAGCCTTCCAAAATCATCATATTCAAAAAACGTTTGATTTCCGTTCGGATCCGTAGTTAAAGTCGGGACTCCAAACGCAGATCCGTAATGGATCTGATGTGTCGTCGTAAAAGAAATACTTCCACCGAATTTTGTTTCCTGCGTTACAAATTGATTCAGTTCGTTGTCATAAACGTAGGAACTCCCACGCGCAGGACTGGAACTCGTATCCTTTTCTAGCGTTTGGTTCCCGTGATTGTCGGTTTCATACTCGGTTGTTTGAGATCCCACAGGACTGAGTCCACTTCCCGTGTAGGAACTCACACGTTTTGTCAGATTTCCACGACTGTCGTAACTCAAGAGCGAAGTAATCTCATGGGAACTCCCACTGAATGTAACACTCCGCGTTGCTCTTCTTTGATTGGTCGTATCATCCGTTTCAAAATCAGTAACGCTCGTTGTGGTCGTAACACCGTGCACGGAATCACTAAAATGATCGGTAACACTGTCGGTTTTCCGACTGATCTTGGCTCCACTAAAAACGATGTCGGAGGTTTGTGTGGAAGTTTTTTGGCCACTCAAAAACTTCTCAATCTTAGTCGTAACAGGAAGGTAACTTGTGATTCCCGGTGTATTCGTAATCTGTTTTACATCATGCGTTGTTTGAATGATACCATAGTCATTGTTGTCGTTTCCGATGATACGAATTTCTTTCTCCGCCCCACCAAGTGCTCGGTTCATTAGAAAGTCAGAATACGGAGTCGTATGGTATTTGTGAGTTGTTCTTTCTCCATATGCTTCTTGAACGGTAAACTCAGAAAACCCAAAGTAATCCGTTTCTTTTTTTCCGTTTAAAAATGCAGAGAACGCAAATCCATTCTTGTATTCGTAATTCTTTGTGATGAGATTTGAAAATCCGTCGTTTAACTTAACTTGGGTGCAAACTCTGTAACTCGTTGGCAAATCCGGAATATCATCGTCCCCCGTATTGTCAAACTTCGTGGAATTGGTATATTCAAATTCATAAATGCCTCCGATTCCGTTTTTCACCCCTTCGATGATGTCTGGAACACTTCCGGTAGAAAGTGCAAAATACCAAGTCGGTTCTTTCAAATGAAAGATTCCAATGTCTGTAAGTCCATCCCCGTTGTAATCTCCTTGGATCCAACGGAAAACATAGACTTGCGCGATCAGATCAGGCCTCTCTAAATTCTTCACAACAACATTGTTAGGAAGAGATACAATTCTACTCTGTGCTAAGTCATACAGCTTGTCTTCCCCGCCTGAGATGAGAATCGGATTTCCGTAATTGTCGAAACGATCGCTAAACGATATCGTTCCCGCATTGTAGAGGGTTCTGGAAACGGAAGTCGTATTAATTTTAACTTTGGTAAACGAAGTCCCGTTGTCTAAGTTTTTCCCAAACACGATCGAGCCGTCGGAAGTGAGCGCATATACAATTCCCGCGGGGCTTGCTGCGTTGTATTCCGAAGTTGTGATAGGAAGTTGTATGTCTCCGGTCAGTTTCTTGAACTGAATCTGATTGGAAGAAATCGTTCCCAAATACCATTTGTGAACCGTGCTTCTTCGATCTACGATCACAAGCTGAGCTTGTGTGGTTGTAAACTTACCTGAAAAGAAACTGAATTCTTTTCTACGTTGTCTATTCTCGTTTGTTCCAGCTTGGAAGAGGTCGTTTAAGTCGGTAGTAGTTAAATCTCCATTCGGAGTTAAAAACTTAGTGCCACCTAGACCGGAAAGTACAAACCTTGCAGTTCCACTTGCAGTCTGATCATCCAAGATGAGAACCGACTGGGAAGTATTGTTCTCAAAATAGTCTATCACGGTTCCGCTGTTATTCGGATCAAACTTAGAAACGTCCGTATCGCTAAAGGAAGCTAAATTAGAAATGTCGAATGCATTTCCGTTCGTGTGCTTTAACACAAAAAACTGATTTGTAGTTCCCTGTTTTTTGTAAAAGAGAACCTCGTCTTTTAAATTGTTCGTATAGCGGTCTGGTTTTCCACCGAAGAAGGTCGTAATTCCTGTTCCTTCCGGATTCAAAGATGTATTGACCCTCGGTACAAACGAGTTTCCTTGTTTCAAATTCCATACGTTATCTTTACGATTAAAGATCAAAAGCTCGGGAGAATTAGAACAATCATCTGTGGTAAAGCATCCCGGAAATACAAGTTCTCCTTTTCCAGAGTTTAGATTTCCGTCATATTTGTAATTCAGCAGAACTGTCTTAGTGTTGCTCGATACTGCAAAACTAGTTCTACCCGATTCTATTTTTACCTCGTCCTTAGGAAGAGGAGTTTTTAGGATTCTGTCCTGATCGGGTCCATAGCTTAGATCGTTATATATCTTGAATCTAAACCCGTTCTGTGTCGCTTCTCCGATCCAAAACTTGCTGTCGCTTGAGGAGTAAAATCCAATATCGGATCTTCCATCTCCGTTAAAATCCCCTTGGATCCAACGAGTTACGGTTTTGAACTGAGGAGTTCTCGACCAAATCTTGAAATTGATCGTTCTGTCACCCGTTTCACCTAACGTCCATTCTCCATTACTTCGATCGAATATGAGAAAGTCCGAAAAACCGTCTCCATTAAAGTCCCCACTAAAACGGTCGTGTCCGAATAACGACTGTTCGGGGGCTGTAAACACTTTGTAGAGCTTCCACTGAAGTTTAAAATAAACCGGATCGGATTTGTTTTCGTTACGATAATTCTCACCTACAAACCACTTCCCAGATCTTGAATCGTAGAGAGAAATATCTGTTCTTCCATCTCCGTTGTAATCACCTACGAGAAAGTTTACTTTGTCGTGATCCTTTCCAGGTTTAGAAGAATCGTTTGTGCTAATGCTGTCTAAGTTTCCATCCGGTGTATAATCGTTTCTGAATACGTTTTGAAACTTCTTACTAAACCTTAAAAATTCAAAACTTCCTCCTTTGTTGAGCATCAAAGTCCACTGACCGCTAGGTTCGTCAAAAAGAACGGAGTCACTCAGTCCGTTTCCGTCATAATCTCCTGGAAACCATTCCATTCTGAAAATGTCCGGAACGGAACTCATCAGTCTTCCATACGATTTAAATTGAAATACTCTTCCGTCGTGTTCCGCTACGATGAAATCTCTGGTTTCCGGCAAGTAGAATGCGATGTCGCTTCTTCCGTCTCCGTTGTAATCTCCGCTTACATTCCCTTTGAAGAATTTTATCTTTTCCTCGTTTGTATATCCTTGATACCGGTTTGCATACAGTTTGAAGTTGTAGCCTCCTTCCTTTCTTCCTTCCGCCGCTTTCCAATTTCCTGACTTCGGATTAAAAAAGAGCAAATCACTGATCCCGTCTCCGTTAAAATCTCCTTCGAAGTATTGTGTGGAGTTCGGATCTTCTTCGATTTCGGATGACGTTTGATTGACTATATTCTGCCAGATCAAGTAACGACTGGATGTTTGGTATTCAAACTCCGGCTTTGTCGTGTGTTTACTCGATTGTATGGTTTTGATTCTAGGTCTTCCTGAGTCGGAAGAAGTTTCATATATGGGAGTGTAGTCCCAGAGTTTCCCTCCGTTGTCCCAGCCGATTTCGATTCTTTCCAGAATCCTGTCCATCCTCATGAGAAATCCGGGAGAAGTGGAAACGTAAAAATCCTCTCTTTGTTTTGTGAAAAACTTTACGTATTGGCGTGCGGGCACACCACTCTTAGAGTTCCCGGTATATCTGATTTCTTTTAGAAAAAGATTTCTGTTTTTTGAATATTCCGAATTGTCATAATTCGCTTGGAGATAGTTTCCGTTTTTGTCTTCGGTCCTTGTCAAATACCAGCTATACGTTTGGCTGGAGAGGTTCGGGTCAAAAATTCTGCTTTCGAAACTTTCACCGTAGAAGGTTTTCGTTCCGGATGAATCGAGTATTTCCCAAATCCCACCACTCTCTATTTGAGAAAGTTTTAATACGACTAAATCATCACTTGTAATTTCAGGGCGATAGACTCCGTTTTCGTTTGTTGTATTTCCGCTTACTTTTACGAGCCTTTGTCCGTTCCAGGTAAAACTGTCTCTTGTATCGTAGTAAAGGGCTCCGTATTCCGGTGTTCTTGTAATGGATCCAAGTCCCAGGCTCCATCCAATTCCTAACCATCCGTCTCCTCCCGTGGAGGAATACGTTAGACTTAGCTTGGGTTCTACTCCCGCACGTCCAGGAGGTGTATGTATGGGATACGTTAGACTGATTCCTCCGAAGTGGTTCACTTCGGGAGGTGCTACAAAGGCAGCTCCCACAATCGCTTCCGCTTTTGTTTCGGGTGCGTCGATCGCTTGCGCGTAGTTAGTGGAGATAGAAAAAAGGTCACTTCCTTCCGGCGCCGGTGCGCTTCCGGGTGATCCGTTCCCGGAACCGGGACCACCGCCTACCCCACTTCCAGAGGATGGAAAACTCGTTCCGTTTGGTATTCCGAGTAAAGCCCACCACCAATTGTTGGACTTTCCTTTTTTTCCGGGCAAAATTCCACACGTTGTTGTTACGAATAAAATACAGGAGAAGAGTAGTATATTTATATATTTGAATGTATGAGTGCGACCAGGTTCCCAGAATATTTCAAAAGAATCAAAAGAGAATCCTCCCCATTTCTTTTGCGGCGAAGTTTCTCTTATCTGCGCATTCTGTTTTTTCTTTGTGTTTCTGTTTGGTTCTTTTTCGCTCATTTTTGTTTGCTTGTTTCTTTTCGTTTTTTATCGAATCTTTTAGTTTCGCGTTTGTCTTTGTTTCTCTTTCAACTTTAGTACATGTTACTTTTATGATATAATCATTTGTTGTTTGTTTTTACTCGGAACCGTATAACAGAGCGTTTAAACATAGATTTGAAATCAAAATCGAGACACTCAATTGTCTAAAAATCCGTAAAACAAACTCTCAAATATAATAAAACCTCAATCGTTTGAAGACAAATTTTCCTTTCAGCGTTTTAACCCCGTTATACTACCTTCTAAAAATCTTGGAAATGGGTATGTTCCCCGGAGACTTTTTTTGTAAATGTTCCGACAGGAATCATACTTCGCGCTTGCAAAAAGTATGATTTTGTGGTAGAGAAAAATCACCCGAGTTTTCCCACCACCTCACCCCCCACCCAAAGAAGGGAGGGGCCGAGTATTACAAAAAATTGTAGTAACTCCGACAAATTGAAATTTTTATATTTATATAATTTCATTTCCATTTCTAAAAACACAATAGGCGGCTTTATTTCTAAAAACCGCCCATCCCTCTAACGAAACGTTTTAGTACTTGATCTTCGCTCGGATCGTAAAGTCCCTTTCGATCAAAGGAGACACAAAGAAGTTATTCAGACCGTATTTCAAAGCGCCCGGGTTGGCAAGATCTACTTTGTAACCTCTAATTCTCTGTTGTGTTTTGTCTTGAGAAAGCCAAGTCACAAGTCCAAAACCGTTGTCTACAACAGCAGTTCCCCTGTATTGAACTCCTTCGTTTGTAGTACTGATCTGAAATTCCTTCGGACCGTCTACTGTAAATGTGGATAGATCGCTGACTCTACCCCAATTGGTTCGTCTTGTCCCATTGACTTGATCCCAGGTGGTTAAAATTTTATTACCCGTCAATACGGAGTTAACAAAGTTTCTAGAATCCACATTGGCCTGAGCCAGAGACAACGCATTCGGATACAATAACTGTCCCGCTTGCAAGTCTAGAACCTTTAAGAACAAATCCTTACCGTTCTTTCTATATGTAAAAAGTCCTCTATCTCCAAAACTATTGAGTTTAAGAGAATCCACACCTCCGGATTCCACTTCAATATTCGAAGTTCCTAATAAATTGGAATTCGAAGTATCGATTCCTCTTCCTAAAATCATCCCGTCGTTTCTTCTCCAAAGTACCATTCCTCTTCCCGTAGCAGCTCCTACTTGTAAGGAATCCACGGGCCTTGTGGCTTCGCTGACAATGGTCTGAGTCGAACCGATTTTGGCTCCCGTACTCAGGTTGTATACCGAGCCATAGGTAGTATGAGAATCGCCACCGGATGATAGTCGAACATTCCAAGCATACACAAGGTGGTTGTTGTCGTTTGCGTTTGCTGCAATGTCAATTTGATAAACTGGTGTAAGACTTGGAAATTCACCCCAAAAATAACTGGTTCTAGTATTTGCAAAACTCCAAATGGAAATATTCCCTCCTTGAAAGACACCCGTATCTAAACGTAAAATACGAGCATTAGCTTGATAAGTTTTAATTTCATCAAAGGTACAACTATACTGCATGCAATAGGTGTTGAGATCCATGTAAGGGTTTGGCGAAGCCGTTAGCGTATATTGAAATGTAGTGGTAAAGTCGTTCCAAACGATCGCAGCTCGATCATTTCCAATACTAACATCAAAGCTATAACCGAAAGGAGGATTTCCCGGACTTAAAAAATAGAATCCGACGCTACTCGGTTGTAGTCTGGTTACAACCAAGATCTCACTTCCAACTGAAGCCAGTGTATTCAAATCTTTGACAATTGCATAGATATTGTATCCACTTTCCCATACAATCACCGCTTTCCCATTCTTTGCTTTGACTACAAAATTATTAGTAGCTGCAGCACTGTTGATGTTAAACGGATTTCCGATCGCTTGACCTGTATTGACCTGGTTATATCTTCCAATCAGAGTTGTGCCTTGTCTCCAAACAGTCAACGCAACGTCCCCGTAATTCACTACAGATGGATGATCCAAACTCTGAGCATTCACGTCCGCACTGATCGGAAAATCAGTGTTTGTACTTTCCAAACGATACGACTTACCACTCGGAGCCGTCAAACGAACCAAACCAGAATACAAGAAATTGCTAAAGTCACCGCCATCGGCCCAGGAATTCCAAAGCGCCACACCTTCGTTGAAAATCCCCATCCAATTGAGAGAATTAAGCTCCGGAGTAAAACCCAAACAAGAACCGGGATGGAAAGGAATCGAAGAACAGTTAACGTTACCGCTTGAAACAAAAGGTTTGTATTGAACCAGATCAAAAGAGGTGGAATTAAAGGAAGAATTCACAAAATTGTTCCAGTCGGTCGTAAACCCTGTATCCATAGAAAGCCTGACATCCGGAGAAGTCAAAGTTCCAGGCACATACATAGAAGTCGTTTTGGGAGCGTCTATTTGAATCAGACGATCCAACTGAACGTCAAAAGAGCCGTCCTGTGCCGCAGGTAAAACCTGAACCACTTTGTAGTTAGTGGAATCTCCTTGGATAAAAAAGTTGTCACCTACGTTTACGGAACCGTAAGAGCTCGCCACTTTCACAAGGCTTGTACCTTTAACAATCGGAACACCCGCTTCTCCTTTTAACTTACGAACCTGGGAGAAGTGCAAAGGCCAGATCGTTTTACGATACGCACTATTCAAAGAAGGCCGAACATACAATTTAACTAAACTGATCGCAGGATCCACAGAAGTACTCAAAGTAGGAAGTTGGACACAAAGGGTATACGTCTGGCTGATAAAATCCAAAGTAGTCCCGCAGTTTTTCAGTTTGTAAGGATCGTTCGAACTCAAGTCCTTAATGACGTGAAACCAATCCGTACGATTCCCGCCAAAACCCAGACTGATCTCAAAATCGGCGGCTTGGTTGATATTGTAACGATCCGAAGACACTTGAGGATTGTAAGTGAAATTCGTGAAGTATTGATACGGTCCTGTGTCCACCGCAGAACCGAAGTTAGGCGAAAGATATTTCGTTTTGTCTAATTTGATTTTTAATTCAATCCTTTCTCCAAAACCAACCTCGCCTAAATAAAGGGAATTCGTATCCGGATAATAAGGATGATTTCCTAAAATTTTAAGATCCCATTTCGTATTCAAAGGATAACCGTTTCCCGTTTCCAAAGGATTGGTTCCGAACTTCTGTTCCACTTTGATAAAGTCCTTAAAGGAAATGTAAACTAAGTCGTAGTTATCACCCGCCCAAATGACGGAATCCACACCCTTTAAAACAGGAGCCGCAGACGCACCTCTCCAAGGATCAAATTTACGTACACTTCCGGAGTCGGTCCAGTAGTCCGTGGGAGAATAAAATTTACCCTTGGAATAAATCGCCCAAACTCCTGAGTTCGTTTTTTCGGCTTCCGTCCATTGGCTATACGGTTTTTGAACACAGGCGGTTCTTGTAACACCATCCGATCCCGTACTCGTTTCATCCGCACAGGGAAGGTTTGTACTAATTCCTCCAAAAGATTCGATCCCTTTTAAATACACTCTGGATTCCGCAAGAGTTGGAGCCGATTCCGACAAGTCTATTACATAATCCTTAAATGTAATATTCTCACCCGAACAGGAAATTCTTTCCAAAGCTTTTTTTAAACTGATCCCAGGAGAAAATACGTCCGTAGACTTTGTGTTACACGGATTGGATACGTTCGGTGTATCAAATGCGGTCACACGATACATCTCTCTGATTCCGGGTCCGTACACTTTTACGAGTGCAGTTCTTCCTTTCGCGTTCTCTTCGATGATCTTTAGATTGTTTCCAGTAAAACTCAATAAAGACGATTTGTAATTGGAATCCGCTACGTGAGTCATGGTATAGTCCACGATCATGATCTTAGGTGTATATCCCGCTGCGATCGCCTTTTCCACTTCCGATGTATTCAAATTCGTTAATTCTACTACGTAAGGGCCAAAGTCGGATCCTCCATATACTTCCACTTCAAAAAGACTGTAGTCGTCGTTTCTCAGTCTAAAAGAAGACATGGGAACCAGTTCCCCTCCGGGTGTTTCAAACATCAAAGAACAGAGTATATTCGATATTTTTACGGGCATATTGACTGATAGATTTTTAATATACAAAGCGGCTCTGACTACTCCCGCATTCGGTTCTACCGTGGATGTTTCGTTGATCTTAGAGGATTTATCGGATCGATACTTTCTGGCTTTGTTTGTGGACGAATCCGATTTTAAATTCCAAGCGTCCCGATCGATATTGTTTTTAAAAGGCCGATCCGCCCATTTGGTTGTAGTTGAAGACGTAGCATTTTTTGCGTTCCAACTGTCTCTAGTACTGTTGCTGTAGTTCATACCCACAGAAACAAGTCCCATTCCAAATCCCGAATTCATTCCTGCGGATATGCTTCTTTCGTGGGACAGTCCCGTTTCCGTTTCTGAACTAAAAGAATCCTGAAACTGTACGGTTCTTTCATTCAACTCGTTCTGGTGTATTTTTTCGGATCCTTCGTTTTTAGAAGCTTCAAAATCGTTTGAGTTGATTTCACTTACGATCTGATCGCTTTGGTTGCTTGAGTTTTTTAAGATCTGTATCTTTAAAGTCACAGGAGGTGCGATCGTTGTTTCAATTTGCGGATAGTCCGCCACCCATACGTTAGTCAGTGTTTCGTTTTGATTTAAGATCCCGTCTCCGTCAAAGTCGTTTACTATGTTTGTACCCGTTGGATCGATCGTTCCCATCAGAGCGTTGGCGTTTACCGATCTTCCCGGAGGTAGATTAAAAATTGCGTCTACGGGTGTTACTGGAGTGGATCCAGTTCCTCCTGATCCGGAGTTACCCGGTTTTACAGGCACACCTTCGTTGTTCACTTGGGTCTTTACAGGTTCCGCGGCCAGCCAAATCGCTCCCGCCAGATCCACGTTATCCATCGTGTTATGGTCCTTTTCCAACCAACTACAGGTCGCAAAAAGTGGTATGAATATTAATGATATTAAATGAATATACGACACCCAACGAACTTTCAACATCTTTCACCTCTTTGTTTTACGCTTTTGATTTCTTACGTCCTCGTCCGATATACATTTGTTAGCTGAAAACACATTACGATTCTTATATCTATGCTACAAATGGAAAAGACGAGAAACGTCCCAATTACAAAAGTTTCATTTCGACTATGAAAAAAATAAGCCCCGTTGTGACCACAGCATTTCAAAAAATTCTGTTTTTTTGTGATGTTACTACTAAAAATGTATCAAATTTTTGATTGAATTCGAGTACGTTCTACCGATTCCGCCAAATGTTTGTTATGGATACTAAGTTCTTTTTGTTTCAAGTTGTATGAAAACGAATTTGATTTTCACGTCTTTGATTCTTATTTAAATTCATCTTATAACAAAGAGTGCTGAAAAATCAAACGCCTGCAGTTTGAGGTCATTTAGAACAGGATACTAAAACTATCAATTACTACTCGGACGTTTGAAAATGGCACCAAAAAGGAACAGGCGGTTTTTGCAAAAAAAGTCTCACAAAATTGCGAAGGATCCGAAATTGTAGGCTTTTTTGAAGAAGATCGAATATTCTAACTTTTGAATCAAACTTACTACGGTATTCTTTTCATGCGTCCGGATAGTAAATATTCTAGAAACGAGGAAGCAACCGGGGACTACATAATAGTACTGCGTATTGTCGAACGAAAAAAATCATCACAAAAAATTCTTCGTCCCCTACCCTATGGATTTCTGTCGTCGGAGGTTCTACCGTGCAAACACACTCTAACCGATTACGACAAATCGTACCAACTTCTATTAAAACGGTACGGCTGCCTTTGCACTCTACACTCCCACCGATTCCGCTTATTCTATCGGTTTTCAAAACCCGATGCCAGTATTTGGACTTTCGTAAACACGAAATATATTCTTACATCCGCTTAGGCAGGAAGAAGCTAAAAAAGGAAAACTCTTTCTGGGTTTGATTTCTATCTTTACAATAGTTTTCTGCCTCTAACCGCTTCTATAAAATCAATGACAGAAATTTAACGAAATTCTTTTTTCTTACTTTTCGTCGATCGGTGAAACTTCTTTCCATCGCAAAGGTTTGCCTTTCTTCGTCTTGAATTGAGTGTACCTATTTCTCGTTTTTTTGTTACTCATATCTCTGGCTACGGAAAGAGTCTTCTATTGCAAGGCATAGATCTACTCGTGTAAAACTGTTAAATAATGCCCTACCCTACTGATCCCGAAAAGATTTAATTTACATAAGGATCCTTTCAGGTCTTGCTTGCGTTTCAGTTTTGAATTTGTTTTTTGTATTCTTGCTTTGAAAGAAAACGTAATCGTTTGTTATTTGACGACCCATTCCTGTCTGATTTTGTAAAGGTGCTGATACTAACTGTATATTGCAAGATTTCCCCTTTCCTAGTTTTGCAAGTGCCTGCATAAATTCCTCATGTGAAAAAGTTTCTTCATTGCGGTTCACATTAGCTTCTGAATTTATACTATTAGATTTTTCCTCCAATCTGGTTCCGTTTAAAAATTCAACTGGTAGAAACACATGAACTTCCTCCGTAAAATACTTCGTAATGATCATCTGTAAAGATTTCGGCACTGTGTTTAAAATCAAAAGTGTTCCGTTATCTCTAAACTGGACTTGAACTCGTTTCAGAATTTCGATACTGGATCTGGTTAACCGTTTCGATGACCAGTTTAAGAAACTCTCCCAAGTGGGGTCTTGGTATCTCCGAGCTACGCTCGAGTTCTGTTCTTGAGAAACGTTCTCTCCTTCTGTGGGCTGTTTCGCTGTGTTTGAATTCGCTTGTAAAAGCGCATTGTATGTACTTTTAATTCTATCTTTGTACGAGTAGGATGATGCTATATTCACCGGTATGGAATTCCAAAAGGTATTCGTTTTGTATTTCTCTTTGATATAGATTAGTTTTCGGATTGTTTCCAGT
Organism: Leptospira mayottensis 200901116; assembly: GCF_000306675.2. NCBI lineage: Bacteria > Pseudomonadati > Spirochaetota > Leptospiria > Leptospirales > Leptospiraceae > Leptospira > Leptospira mayottensis. The sequence goes on along the minus strand of NZ_CP024873.1, from coordinate 34,551 downwards.
ATTGTCTCTGGTGAAATTTCAGAATTCTCATTACAGAGTTTTTGCCAGAGTTTAATTTTTTCTTTTTCTTTCTCCGGAATAGAGTCATATTCACCAAACTCGTTCAATATAAGAGTTTTTGCATGTTCAGCGATATTTGACCATTTAATTTTAGAAGAAGATTTTTCATTATTTTTATTACTCGTTGTATTTGTACTTTGGTTACTAAAACAACGCTCCGTACCCTCGTACGGGGCTGCTCCGTACTCCTGGGAGCCGCTCTCTAGGATTTCAATACTAGGCAGCCTAGTATTTTTTTCTTGGAATTTTGATAGGTTGTATTGATATCTCTCCATTTCAACGGCATTACTCAGATTCGAATTGAGTATTCGGTAATGTCCGTGAAATGTTCCAGCGACCAGGTATCCTTCCGCCTTCATTTCGCGGATATACTTAGAAACTGTAGTTTCAGCGAGTCCTACTTTTCTACCGAGTGATTTGTTCTTTGCAATACAACCGCCAAGCCCCCGCTTTTTTCCTGCGATATCTAAATCGGTGATTCTAGATAATAATTGTCGTTTGGCCCTTGTTAATGGTAGTGACTCGATTACGTTTGATATAGTAAACGCACAACTTGTGGACAAAGCTTCACCCATAGTCTTTTATTCCCTTTTTACGGTGCCGGACATAGCGCGGGCGCAGCACGGTAAAAGTTTGAATTACCCTACTCTATTAAGAAACGGGGAACTAAGGTCAGGCATGAGCCTTTTCGGTAGGTCCTCGATTCACTGTTAGTGGCCTAAGTGGTAGTGGCCAATCTTAGTTATGTCGCCTAAGATATTTTGGACTAGAATCAGGTACGAAACGGGTGTCAAGCAAAAAAGAGACATAATTTATTATTTTGAGATTTAAATTTGAGAAATTGACCTGCTTTGACTACCACATCTCAGCAGGTCTATTAACAGTGAATCGTGGTGAATTTCGATTCAATACGACATTAATAGTTTGCCAATCAAGTACCAGCACTTTTTAAATAAAAATAAAAAAACTTAGGTTTTCTTTTTTTTATTTTGAAGTTCATCAAGGAGCTTTTGATTTTGAGTTATTCTTTTTTTAATAACGCTTATCAAATCTTTGTCTTTTTGGATTTTTTGTATTAATAACGTTATCCTATATTTTTTATCTAATTGCTTTTTGGTCTCATCGATTGCTGTTGGCTTTGTAATCGTTTTTTTAAGATTGTTTGCAAAATCCTGAAATTCAATCCTTGTAGGCAATTCGGTAGACTGTAATTTCGGAATAAGCCAATTGGAAATTTCTTTTGGGTTCGATTCAATGTGTGGTTTTAATTGCATAATCAGTGAAGTGGGAACTTTATTTAGTAATGTTATAGACGGAACAATATTCTTGGATACAAGATCATCGGCTAACTTGGCATGAGCTAATTTTTGTTTAACCCACGACTCTGATTTCCCAAATCGATTCATAAGCTCGGTTACTGTATAGTTTTTTCTCTCTTTGATTTCGGATAATGAAAATGCAGATTCTAGATCTGATAAGTCCTCTCTTTGTAGATTTTCTGTTAATTTGTATTCCGGTATGAATTCGTCTTCTATATAATCAACATCGTGAACAAGGGCTAAAATAAACTCTTCTCCATTTAGAGTCATTGCGAGTTTTCGTCTCTCACCCGCTATTAAATTGAATCTTTTTCCTGCTTTTTTTACAACTATAGGCTGAATTAATCCTTGTGCTTTTATACTTTTTGCGAGTCCTTCGATCGATTCTTGTATAAATGTTTTGCGTGGATTATTTTTTGAATCTATTAAAGATATTTTTATCTTTCTTAATTCCCCATTCTGACTGTTTAAATTGGCTAAGTCTTGTAAAAATACATTTGCTCTTGAAGGAAGACGTTCTTCGGCTTTTTCGAGCTCTATTTTACTGCCCGTAGCTGTTGACAAAAGGCTGAAGATTTCTCGTTTTTTTGCCATAAGGTTTACTTGTCGTATGTTAAGGACAACTGGGTGTCTTTTTTAGATGGTTTATTTAGGTGAAAATTCAAAATTGTATCAACTAATCGGTCATAATGTTCTGAGCCTATAGTATTTGGTTTAAAGGGCTCACCATTTTCAGTTCTGTCGTCCATTTCTTGAATATATGGTATTGGGTCGGTAACTATTGGACATTTTACTAAATCAAAACCAACTTCCTTTTTTTTGAGAAGAGAAAGAATTTCATTATAATTTTGGAGTTGGTCTAGGATTTGAATAGCTCGTGCGGAGGGCTGTTTGGCTTTTCCCCATTGTACTGGAACTATAAACGATTCAATGGTTCTGCCAGATTGAATAGTGTTGAGAAATTGTTGTGCCTCGTTTATTTTTTTTAATACTCTTTTTATAGTCCTTGTTGCCCACTTGGAAGGTTTAACGGGAATTAAAACATAATCAGCTGCCATAATAGAGGATATTGTTTCCGAAGATCCGGAACCAGGAGTATCAATAATCACATAGTCATAATCTGAATTTCGAAGAATGGAGCCAAGCTTTGGAATGAGTGATTGATTTTTTGTCGCATGATATGCGAAGTCTTCCATTTCTAAAGACGACACTAAAACATCGATTCCATGTTTGCTTCTAACAGAATTTTTAAGCGTAGTTTCCCCTCTTATCACTGTAAAAGTATTCGCTTCGTCGAAATCTTCAATGGGTGTATCGGGAAAAAAAGCATCGGAAAAATCGGCCTGCATGTCAACATCGGCTGCCAAGGTTTTCCCATTTTTGGAGATAGAGATTGTCAAATGAAATGCGGTAGTTGATTTGCCGGTTCCGCCTTTTGGGTTTGTGATTGTAATAACAAATTGTGGTGGCATATTGCAATTTTGGATATAAGACATAAGTAGAAAAGAATTTTTTTTTAAAGTATTAATTTTGTAAAGTGCAACCTGTTGTTCTTAATGGGCGTTTAGTTGTTTATAGTGAATAAATAAGCCAGCCTAGAGTAAGGGAAGTTTATATTTCAAATAAAATTCTTTTTCCATTAGCCCAGGAAGCATCCACAACAAGAGAAAGAATCGGGCATACAAGAATATAAGAATGGAATAAAAACCGAACAGAACCAAAGCAAAAAACGCAGGACCCATAAAGAAAAAATCCCCCGATAAAGTCCTGTAAAACTTTTGTCTGAACTCCGACTCCGAAATCAAAGCTACAAACGGGTTTGAAGCGGTAGAATCAATTACCTAAATTTTTGAACAAAAAGATTTAAAAGATCCAACAGGACTCTTTTGTCTTCTGCGACTGGATTGTGCGGAAGGATTTCTAAAATAGGGATGAGGTCATAAGCTTTGAGCTTATTTAAAATGGACCGATGGGATGCGATTTCGGATAAAGGTTTAGAATCTTCAACTTTCGGATTGCCTTTCCCGAATTCTAACCAATCTCTACTGTACCCAAGGATATGTTCGACTTTAACCAGAAAGTGGCTGCTAAGAGAAATCGCCCCGCGCTTCGTTTTGTAATAAGTGCTTAAATCCACCTCTAAAATTTCAGCAATTTCTTTTGGCGTTTTGCCAAGTTCTTCCTCCATTAGTAAAAATTTCTGAGTAATATTTTTAACCTTTTTTTGTTTCATAAATGGGAAAAAATCCTAAATTAAAGTATACAAATGGGAATCATTCCCATTTATGGCAAATATAGAGCATTCCTGTGCTAACCACAGGAAAAGACTAAAGAACTGAAATAGTCTCCTATTTAGGAGAAAAAAGAACGAAAAACAACATACGGCATCGAATTGAGTAACTTCGAGTTGAAGAAAGTCATGTGAATTATCCATTAAAGTAAGCGAATATATAAACGAAATCGTAAAGATATTAGTTCATTAAAGCTAAAAAAATCAAAAACAAAACTACCAAATTGATAAATTTGGGCCCATTTTCAAAGACACTAGCACAAACAAAAACGAAGTATATTAGGAAAATATAAATTAATTGTGCCCAAAACAACAGTTTTGGAATCAAATTAAACAAAAAATGGCCCAATGGACCCCATAAATTATTTAAAAATCAACCCGATAGGGGAGGGCGCAAGCTATTATGAAGTCTACGACTCTAGGACCGATGTGATAGTTTACGGCCACTCTTCGCGTACATGGTGTATCGATTGGGTTATCGAAGAACATTTGAGGTATATAGTCAAAGAGGGGATGAAAAAGGGGTAGGGGAATGAACGAACTTTTAATAACAATTTTAATCATTTGGGGATTCTATATCGGATTCTCAATTTACCGATATCGATTTAAGCGTCAGACTCCAAGACAGATACTAACGGAAATTAATAAAAAATACGCGAAATCTAAAATAACATCAATTTAGGAAAAATTAGTTGGAACCTTTAAACGAAATTCCGAGACAAATGACTCGGATAGAAATTACAAAACGAGCTCGATTAGAATCAATTCTCTATCGATATAATTGGACGAAATTGAAAATCCTAACCGTATATTGGAGGCGGCCGTATGAAAAAGCTCCGGGCGATTCGAAGTTACTATGCAGATAAAATAAACGAACAGTTTGGCGCGGACGGGGATTTCTTGAATGATAAAAGGTTAGGGCCGGCCGAACTGGGACTGCTTTACAACGCACTTTATCTCAGACCGCAAACAAATTACTCCGTAAATGAACTTTCTCAATACACTGGGAATACTGCAAACGAGACGAATGAGATATTAAACAATCTGAATTTGTTTGGGTATTCGGAGATAATTCACTTTAAAGATCCGAACAAAACAGAGTTGGAACAGAAATGGATCATCCAAGATAAGAGTTTCGAAAGATCGATCGTGAGATAAAGAAGTTAAGCCCATCTACAAAAATGCAAAAATAGAAATCACTAAAAAAGGAAAAATAGTTGGAACCAATTGAGGCAAACAATCCGGATCTAGTAGACCGGTTACGGATTCGGAATAAAACGAGAATTGAAATCCTGTTATACATAAACGATTTCAGAGAACAAACAACGGACCCTGGACTTTATAAGAACTTAAGAATCCCCGACTTTGAAATTCGAATCGGGGAAGCGTGTTTAAGCTTTTTGGATCGAGGAAATCTATTTTATTATACGCATTCCGTAAACGATGCTGAACGAGTACTGAAATACATTCAAACGAAATGGAATGAGGAAAAGAAAAAAGGAATCGATATACCGTTTTCCCGTTATTTGCAAGTAGCCTCCGGTCGAAATCACGAAGCCGCATAATAAGAGTTTAATGTATGAATGAGAATCAAAGAGTGTATCGGGTATCAAAAGACCGGAACTTCTCGATAGTCAAAAATAATTTTATCGATGATAGACGCTTAAGCCTGAAGGCAACCGCAATTTTACTTCTTGCCTTACGTTATCCGGATAACTGGAGAATGTCCGTAAAAACGATGACTAAACTGAAATCCGACAAAGAGTCAAGTATCTCATCCGGGTTTAAGGAGTTAGTTGCCTTTGGATATGCAGAGTACCGAAAAACTCGAAATACTGTAACCGGTAAATTTGAATCGGGTTGGTATTTTTTCGAAGAGTCTCAAAAACCAAACGTTCAATCTGTGCCGAACCGTTCTAAAAAGGAGGAATTGAAACAAGGGGAACTTTTTGCAGAAGAAGAAATAAAAAGTCCTGGAGTGGAAAATCCAGGACCGGATTTACCACTCTCGGAAAGCCCGCACCTGGAAAATCCAGTCGCGGTAAATCCAGGCCTGGAAAATCAATCCCTATCAAATACTATATACCAAGGACTATCAAAACAAATACTCTCTTCTCAAATACAAAATACTTCTAGAGAGTACCGCCTGCCCGCACAAGCGCACAGAGAAGAACAAAAGGAACTTTTAATAGAAAAAGAAATAAAAATTCAGAGAGAAGAAAATCATAGAATCGATTTACCACACTTGGAAAACCCGCACCTGGAAAATCCAGTCGCGGTAAATCCAGGCCTGGAAAATCAACCCCTATCAAATACTATATACCAAGGACTATCAAAACAAGTACTCTTTAATCAAATACAAAATACTTCTAGAGAGTACGGCCCGCCTGCAAAAACGCACAGAGAAGAACACAATCAAGATCAGCACAAACAAAAAGAGAATCCACGTTTTCAATTTCCGGCTGCTTGGCTTATTAAATTTCAGGATTACTATTTAAAAGAACATGGAAGTGAAATGGGACAACCGGACTCGGAACTAAAAGCATTAAGCTCACTCTTTGAGTTTTCTAAAGGGGAATGGAACGTTATTGAAAGTAAAATTCAAATCCTCATCCAACTAAGAAAACAAGATCCCCAGTTTTGGTATGAGCAGTCTTTGAGTCCTGAATCCATCTCTAAGTTTTGGTCTAGGTTATTTGAAAGAAAAGTAAAACCTACTGAAAAAAATCCAAAGCGAAATGAACAACAAAATAAATCATTACGAACTGAATCCAAATATAACGAGAGTAAGACGATCCAAGAAACACCCATAGAAGAGTTAAACAACCTAGATCCTTACAAATGTTTTTTAGTGTGGGGTAAGACAAAGTTGTTTAAACAACAATTAGAATATTACGAACAAAACTCAGATCCTCTCAAATACGAAGGAACGAAAAAGATACTGTATGAAAAATTCGTAAACGAAGTGTATCCGGATCTTATTCAGAACTCAGAAATTAAAAAGACTACAATTGAAAATGGGAAAGAAAATTCGCAGGGAAGTGCCGCATGAGCCGTTTAAATTTAACCAACCAAAATGTACTAGAACCGATTTCGTACAAGAAAGAAAAAGAATATAAAGTTCCAAAACCCTTAGAAGAAACAGATACGTTTTTTGTGAGAGAAAAGGACGAAGAACACCTCTATATGGACCGCCGTGATGCAATCAGATATATGGATGCAATCCGAATACTAAAATCCCCAAAGGTTGGTTGTGACGACGTGGCGTAAAGTGTTAATATGGACCAACGAATAGAATATCATATCTACAAACACATTCAACCAACAAGCACCTCCCCAAGAATTTGGGGATCTGCGGGTCATGAATATTTTACCGGAAACGACGGCTTAAAAAGAGCGATTGAGAAGGCTATAGAGTTACAAAAAACCGCACCTTTAGGAATCGAGTATTCCGTACAAAAATACGTATATTCGAGAAAGACGAACTACAGACCCGTAAAAACGAGAGTTTGGAAAAACGGTAAAGCGGCTTAAAAAAGAGGGAGAAGATTAATCGCCAAAACTAACGTGGGGATAATAAAAAACGCGTAATCATACTTTGTTAAAACTACATCCGTAAAAATAAAGAGTCCTTATTTTTTTTTAAGGATTAAAAAAAACGAAAGGACTCTTTTAAATAGAAAAAAATAACAAAGGGTATGCAAGAATTACCATTCTTACACGAAATCAAAAACAATTTAAAAATAGAACAGATACCGATTCACAAAATTAGGTATCACGAAAAAAATAACGAGTTATTCCAAAAAAGAAAACCGGAATATATAAGGGAATTATCTAGTAACATACAAAAAGAGGGGCTACACGAGCCAATATCCGTAAAATATGATTTTCAAAATGACAACTATCTCTGTCTATCAGGAGAACATAGGGTAGAGGCGGTAAAACGACTAGGGTGGACCGAGATTAGCGGATATAAAGTCAATCCGGAAGACGAGTTGAGTTATTTGATCCGAAGAAATATATTAAAACCTCATATAGGGCACAAGGCGAGGTTAAGGGTGTATAAGATCTATTGTCCTGAAATACTCAACCTCAAATTCACGAATAAGAATAAAATAGAGGAAGTTTCCAAAAAATTATCCCTCTCCCTACAAACGATTCAATCGGATCTAAAAAAATTCCACAATCAAAACTCGGAAGTCGTGAACTTAGAGGAGTTGGAAACACTCTGGTCCAAAAAGAGGATTAAAAATCTAAGGATCAATCTCTCAGGATTATCTAACGGGAACTATCTCTTAAACGTAAGCGGCAAAAATCTAAGTTATGAATGGGTAGGAAAGTTAAGAAATATAATCCACGAAAGTGCCAAGGCGGCGAGATCTGTCTGGTATGATAAAAACTTTAAAGAAGAAAACCTAGAAGCCGCACAACAAATCAGACAGCTAAGAATAGACGCAGGGCTTACACAGTTTCAGCTGTCACAGGCATTGGGGTATTCACAGTCCTACCTTGCGGAACTGGAATCGGGAAAGTGGCAGTGCTCTGAAAACCTGTTCGAGTCGATTGCTAGTTATTGTTACGAGAGGATCGCATGAATTTTGAAATCCTACAAGGCGATTCCTCAAAAATTTTACAAGAGTTGACGTATGTTCCCGGATACAGAAACAAAATCGATAGCTTAGTAACCTCTGTTCCCTATTTTCAAAAGAGGGATTATTTGGAAAAATTACACCCTGAAAAGAATCAAGAAATCGGTTGTGAAAATAGTATCACACACTATCTAAAGAATTTAGAGAAAGTGTTCAAAGAGGCTAAAAAACTACTGAAAATCAATGCAACGGTATTCGTAAATATAGGAGAAACTTTTAAAGGGGGAAAGGCATTAAAAATACCGAGTCAGTTTATTGATATGATGGAGGGTATTGGATACTACTATATACAGGAAATCATTTGGGCAAAATCGATCACAACCAAAAACGGAAATATAGGTTCTTGTAAACCGGAGTCCGTAAATCGTAGGTTTACGAATTCGCACGAATACGTATTGTTTTTCGTATTGGATTTAAAGAAATTTTATCTAAATCTTAAAAACGTATCGGTTCCACTTGCAGTCAATGGAATCGATCCAAAAACAAAACTGGAACAAATTTTAGTAAAGAATTCAAAGTCACTTAAAAATTACGAAGTCACAAAAGCAGAAAATCCAACTCTTATTCAAAAAAGAATCTTAAGAAATAAAATCAAAGATAACGAGTTTACCGCAAAAAGAAGAAGTGTCTGGCAAATACCGACTCCAAATTCCAAAACAAGGCATACGGCAGTGGGACCGATCGAGTTGTTTGAGATTTGTATATTAGCGGGAACTAAAAAAAACGGAACCGTCCTAGATCCTTTTACGGGGGAAGGAACCGTAGGAAAAGCTTCTCTAAAACTAGAAAGAGACTTTTTGGGAATTGATTTAGACGAAAGGTCTTGTATAGAGGCTAAAAACAATTTAGAAGAAACGAATATGATTTTAGTGTCTTAAAAAAATGCCGAAAATTAAGAAAAAAGCCAAAAAAGAACCGGCTAAAAATGGAAAGCTAAGGATTAAAAAAAGAAGTGGGGTCAAAAAAAACGTAATTTTTTCTGAAAAAGAATTAGAGATTTTACGTAAGGAATACTTACAAGGGACTTCAAGAGAAAGTATCTGTAGGAAATACGGCCTTGGTTACAAACAGTTGGACAATCTGATACGATACAACTCATGGAATACTGATCGTAAGGAAATTTCAGGAAATTTAAGGGTAGTTTCAGACCTCCAAATTTTGACGAATTTGGCCGATGCAATCACAAAAATCAATATGGAGGCGACCAAATACTTAGAAATTTACAAATCAAGAATGACAAATCCTAAAACTTCGAATTTAGAATTATCAATTTTAAGTAAATCAAGATACACACATATAAAAGAGTTACTCCGATCTTTATCGGTCCCTGATACAATTCGAACGGAACAAAATAACTCGGAAGAAAAAAATCAAGTCAACATTCAAATCGTAACGGGGGTAGGGGAAACGCCCGGAACGGTTGAAAAGTTACTCGGTAAAGATCATGTAGGTGTCAAAAAAACAACTACAAGAAATCAAATACAAGAAGATACATAAAAATGTAATTTCGAAAAAATCGATCTTTTCCGAAAAACAGTGTACTGCCTTAGAAGAAGACTGGGCGAACAGTAACATTCAGGAAATCTGTTATGACGGCGGAGCCAGAAGCGGAAAAACGTACCTTGTCATAAAATCGATCCTATCCCGTGCGTTTTTGTCTAAGGAGTCTCGTCACTTAATCGCCAGATTTAGACTCAATCACTTAAAAATGTCCGTATGGAGACAAACGATCCTTCCTTGTATCAAGGACATGGGATTTAGAAGGGGGAGGGACTATGAACTCAATGAATCCGAATTAATCATCACTTTACAAAACGGTTCCGAAATCTATACGGCCGGTCTTGACGATTCCACAAGAGTGGAAAAGATCATGGGAACCGAGTTTAATACGATCTTTATAAACGAAGCTACACAAATTTCCTATTCCACCTATCAAAAATTAAAAACAAGACTCTCATTCGTAAGACCGGATTTAAATAATAAAATCATAATCGATTGTAATCCAAGAAATCGTTACCACTGGATTTACAAATATTTCGTTTTAAAACAAGACCCGGAAACTTGTGAAACACTAAGTATTCAAAGAATGGGAAAAATGAGCCGGAGGTCTTGGACTCCACTTGATAATCCATATCTAACCGAAGAATATAAACTACTGTTATCGGAGCTCACAGGAATCGAAAGGGATCGGTTGTATAAAGGGCTATGGGTGGATGTAGAAGGACTTGTCTATAAAAACTACGAACAAGCGATCGTAAAACCGTTCGAGATTCCACAAACTTGGGACAGCGCGGGTGTGGTTGATTTTGGATATACAAATCCGTTTGTGTTTCTCTGGCTTTATTATGATCAGTCCAATGAAACTTGGTATTTAACAAACGAACACTACCAAACAGAAAAAACGGTAAGGGTACACTGTGAAACATTAAATAAAAGTAAAAAACCGAACCTCTTTATCATAGCTGATCATGACTCCGAAGACAGGGCCACTATGGCGGAATGTGGTTATTTAACCATAGCGGCTGAAAAGGATATAGCCACGGGAATTCAAGCCTTGATCAAACTTTTAGAAGCAAAAGAAGGAATCAAATTAAGAATTTTTGATACGTGTGTACATACCTTAGAGGAATTTTCCATATACTCTTGGGAGGAACCAAAAGAAGGAAAAAACCCAAAAGAAATCCCGATCAAATATAATAATCACGCAATGGATGCACTTAGGTATTTCGCACTGAAAGTTGTGGGAAAATCTAACCTAATCATAACCAGAAAAAAAGAGGACGTATTAAAAGAGATTCGAAGACAAAAACCAGAGACGCTTGAAAATTTAAGAAAAGAGATCCTGAAAAGATATGGGGTAGGCCAAAATTTTCTAAGGTAATCCTATACTTTTAAAACCCGATAAGATGAAAGGGGAAGTATATTCGAATTTAAGTTAATAAAACGTAGGAAAAAACCAATGGAAGAAACGGAAAATAAATTCGAACTATCAAAATGGATCGTACAATTGGAGGAAAAAAACAGACAAATTCTATACGATCAACTTACATCCGGGGTCTTAAATAAAGAACCAAGAGACACGTTATTTTATGTTTTTTTGATCAAGTTATATAAATATTTAGATGAGAAGGGATTTAGGCCCGCACAAGAAGAAACCCAAATTTCAAACCTGGTTTTAAATCTGAAAGAAACACGAAGACAAACCCTCTATGATAGTCTAGTATCATCAATATCTAATATTTCCGACAGAGACACGATTCTCCATATATTTCTTTGGAAATTGGATAAACTACTTACCCAATAAATCATGAAAAGAGAATCCCCACTCTCGGAATATAGGGTACTTAGGGAATTAAGTTATGCCTTACTCTATTATTTTTTAGGTCTGCAATATACAGTATTAGGTAATCATAATTTAGAGATAATCGTCCAAAAATCACTTTGGTCGGATGTGATGGGGGTTTTAAGAAGACGTTTTTTCGGGGAACTACTATCAAGACCTACCTACTATCCTAGAAAGCTTGAAATCAAACCTGATCCTTTTACGGATTATAGCTCATATTCAAAAAGAAAAGACAGGTTAGAATTTCCCCAAGGTGTTGTTAGACGAGAGGATTTAGAGACAACGGATCAGGAAATTTTTGATTTTTTGGCGAATGACTGGAATCGGATCTATTTGGAACTCAGGGATAAAACGTCTATCCTTGGATATATAGCACAGGCTTTAATTGAAAAAGGGGAGTATGAAGACGATCTAAAAAAAATGACACTGCCTGAATTTTCAGAAACCTCCAAAACATACAATTTACCCGGACTTGAGGATATAGACGCACTTAAAGAAACACTCCATCTAACCGACGAACAAACCTACGGTCTACTCTATGGAAAATCAAAAGGAGCAGAGTGGCTTGCGATCTATGATCATAACGGGGAAAGAAAAGGTAAGGCGTATGAGCTCATCACTAAAACGTACAGGGAACAGATCGCCCAATGTCTGGAAAGAAACGCAACCGAAGAGGAAATCCGAAGTTTGATGCTCTCACCCGACGACACAGAAATCAAAAAAGCTTTAGGTTTATTCGAAGAAAATATCTCGGAAGAACAAAGAAGTAAAAGAGAAAAAGAATACGAAGAGTTAGTCACAAATCACTTAAACCGGGACATGACTCGTTTTGCATACACGGAACTATCGATAAATTTTAACAACGGAAAACTACTCTACCTTATAAACGAAAAAAATACTCCTTCGTATGTAAAGTTTGGAGGAGGAAACTACTAACAATTTGGCGAATACAACTTTACGTCCTGTCAGTTGTGACAAGTGTCTTGAATTTAAAGGGCTAGTCGCGCGGGTTTTTATATCCGAAGAACATTTAAACGATCCCCAATATATGCAGAGCCTAGGACTCAAATTTCTAGGAGGTGATAAGTTTAGCGGAGATCCAATCACAAATATAGCGGTATGGCTCGGAAAAAATAATGCAAACCTAAAATTCAAAGACTATCAATTCTGTTGTCCGTTACACCCAAACTGTTCCCATGAATACGAAACATTCACATTCAAAGAAACGGACGAAGACGACGAGGTTAGTGAAATATTTAGACAAGGTAAGATTAGAGACGCAAAAGAAAGGCTGAGAACCGATGAAATTTTTAAACAAAACATGGAAGCAAACAGGGAAAGAATCCGATTAGAAAAAAAATACGGCCCGATAACAAAGTCTGATGTAATTTACAGGGTAGGGACCTGGGAGGAACCTACGTGCGCTATGGAACCAGAACGTTCCTGGCTCTCAAATTATATCGCTTGGAAACTAAAAACAATCTAACAGGAAACGTAATTCGTTATATCCCTTGGAATCGTAACGTCAATAAAGGAGGTTACGGCTTTATCGAATCAAATGGTAGGGAATATTTTTTTAACGCTAAATATTCATCGATCAAAAACGAAGACATAACGATTGGTTTAAGGGTGGAATTCGAACTTAGAAAAGGTTACGACAAAAAACATCAAGAGTTCGTAACCCAGGCTACAAGACTGAAAAGGGTTTGAGAAAAACGGGCAAAGGGGGTATTTCCCCCTTTAACATCACCACAAAACCGAACGTTTTAACCCCTTTAACTAATGAAGAAATGTTGGAGAGAAGAGGGGAGTCTTGTCTTTGGTATAGACTGACCCCCTGTCCCTGTCCGACAGAAGAAAGACTTCCGGATTGTAAGTTTTGTTATGACGGACTCATACGTAATTTTCAAGAGACCTTGGAAATAAAGGAAGAACTAGCCTACAAGGTGGAACATAACCGGGTATATACCCGGTTTAGTCCCATTCATAAAGTTCATAGTTTAAATCTTATCTCAAGAGAAACCCATAAACCCCTGACGATTAAAAGGATATACGAAGATTATATCGAAGTGGAAGAAGCATTAAAGTTTTGGAATGCAGTTTTACTTCACTATGAGATTTCCATGATCGAGGAAATCACGGTGGAAGCTTTTGGAGAGAACGAATATTCTCTTTCTCCTAAATTACCATTAGGTGCAATCGTAGGAGTCGTGGAAATTTTTAAGGTGAATGATTTAGGAGAGACAAGTTGTGTGGAATGTTCCGGTTTTACACTCAATTCGATCCAGTTTCCAAATAGGGTCAACGGACTTTTTCGATTAAAACTGAAGATTATATATCCGGTAAAGGTAGGATACAAGACATTCCGTAACGAACAGGACGCAAAAAAGATTTTTGGAAATAGCCAAATAACTTTTAACGATGGCGAACTTATGGCCGTAATGGGTGTAGGATATAACTTGAGCCAAGGGGATATAATCACCTTACTTGTCTCTACACTCACACATTCTGAGTTTATCCCCTATCAATTCGGTAGCTATGACAAAGTATCCTATTCACCGATTAGAAAAGTGGAAAAAATCATCTCAAAAGAAAAGTCCTCTATTAAAGAACACATTCAAGGACAGGACTTTCAAGTTTTTGGGGATTCTAAAATCAAGTGGAAGAACGACAAACCTAAAAACGGATATAGTATCATTTACGAATATCATCCTAGTTTTAGAATTACCGGCTTTATAGAATCCGGAAGCGGAGAGGATAGGGACAAACCTAAAATATTCAGGATGAAACCGCTGTCCAATTTAAATACGAGAGAATAAAAGTAAAATGAAACAGGTATGTAAAAATTCACTAAAAGAAATATTAGTACAAATCAGGGAAAAACTAAAACTACTATTTGTTTTTCCAATTTATCTTTTTGGAATGATCCGGCTTGCGGTTACTATATATTATCAAAAATTAATGTTACAAACTCAAAATCCAGGTCAAGTGATGTTACTCTACTATGATCCAAGAACAATCAATACTTTGAATATAGTGGAAAAATTGGAAAGGTTAGTCGTAAAACCGTTTCGACAAATTCATAAAATAAATCCAATCGTTTTGGTTTTACCCTATGGAAACAATTTACAAACCGGAAGTATCAAAGCTTTTTATTCCTCTCTCGATAGGGACCAAAAAAGAGAATTTAAAAAAGTGATCTATGAGGATAAAGAAATCATAACCCCTAAAGATATTTTGTAAGATTTTTTGAAGGTATTACAAACAGAAGAAATTACAATTGAATTAGCGGAAATCATTTTAGATAAGGTCCACCTTGCCATGACAAAGGAAAATACCTATTGGCAAGATACTGTCATGGATGATGACAAGGAGGTTGGAGAAGAACTTTACTTACTTCAAAAATCTTGTTTAAAAAAAGTATTTCAGTCTTCCAAAAAAACTCTCTCACCCCAAGCAAAAATAGCACTCTCTAAAGAATTCAAAAATTTAGGTGCTTTGGATTTGGTAGAGATCCTTAAAAACACAAATCTAGAAAATCAAGAATCCGATGACTTTCTTCTACAAAAATCCTCTCTATTAGAGGAAAATGCGATAGTAGTAAAAATTGAAAATGAAAAGGGAAGTTATCGGGAAGGGTTTGATTCGAATGGAAAACGTTGGAAGTGTAAGTTATTTTTTGACTATGGATATATACAAAAATCTAGCGGTGACGAAGGTATAGGAGTATTTCTTGGGCCTGAAAAAAATAAGAATACATACTACCTAATCAATCAAAAAGACAAGGATGGAAACTTTGACGAGCATAAATTGATGTTAGGGTTTAGAAGTGAAAAGGACGCTAAAAAAGCATATCTAAAACACTATCCTAAAAATTGGAAGGGTCTTGGGAGTATTGTTGCATTAGACGAAGAAGGGTTTCAATTTTTTTTAAATAAAAAGGATATTCCAAAAGAATTTATAAACCCAAAAGTAGAAATTTTAAAATCAAAACTTTTAGATCTACGTTTTATTTTAAAAAAGGAACGTAAATATTTCCAAAACATAGAAGTCCAAAAAACGGAACTCTACAAACTACTTAAGTCCATAACAGACAAAACTAAAAGAAATTGAGGATAATTCCATTTCTTTTTTAGTCAACCGATACCGAATATTTTGAGTATATTAAAAATATATGAACCAGGAACATTTTATACACCACCCGGAAGTTTTACATTTAAGGGCCCTTCTTGTGGAGGGGCTGTATTTTCAAAAATTAACTCATTCTATTTTTGATGATATTTTAATGAATGTAGACAAAAGATTTAAGGATAGAGATAGGCTTATAGAGTTTATAACAAAAGAGAATTTGCTCGGGGACTACGAAAAGTTTTTGCAACAGAAAGAATGCGAATAATTGAGTAATTTCAAGAATCAAAAATAGTCCCTGTTTTTGTTGGAGATATATAATCAATTATTATATTTTAAAACATTAAATTCTAAAATTGACAAAATGTTCGGCAAAGATCAAATTCGGTCCTATTCTTTAGGAGTTTTTTATATGATAAAGTTAGAGGGTTTCGACGAATTTCAAAATGGTTTAAAAAATCTTGAAAATAATCTTAAAAAATTATCTGAAAAGAAGGAAATCGGATTTTTAGAATTATTTCCTACTGAATTCATGAGTAAATATACGGATTATTCCAGCGTAGAGGAAATGTTTAGCTCTTCCGGATTTGTAATAAATTCTGAGGATGATTTTACGAAATTAGAAAAAAGCCCGGATTGGGATGCTTTTGTAAGTCAAAATACGAAGTTTAATAGCTGGGAAGAAATGATTAATTTTGCTTCTGATATATATATAAATCAAGTATTGGATAACTAACGGATCTGATTTATTTTTTGATTCAGAAATAATTTTCGGATATTCTTCTCTGTTTTTTTAAATTTGGATTATACCGTAGGTTTAATCTACTAAACTTTTTTAACTTTCCAATTTCTTTTGGTATTTCTAAATACAACGGAAAGATTTTTATATATTATCTCTTCTTTGGGTTGTGATTGTAATTCAAAAAGAAAACAAAAAAATAAAGATTAATTTATAAAAAATATGATGAGATAAAATTCTAAATTTCATATTGATTTTTTAATTAAAATAATAGGTTTAGAAAGCTTTCAATACGAATTTAATAATTTAAAAAATAAGAATCACTACTTCTAAACCGAATAATGCAACAGAAAAACTTTTAAAACGGGATTGAAACTGTTTTTCTATTTTACAAGAAAGAATCGGAAAACCGATCAAGCCTAGGGAAAAATAGTTTCTAAAAATTAAACTGAACTTCTTTTTTTTAAACAATACGATAGAGGTGACTCTTGCGGAAAAAATAAATTTAAAAAACTCTTTTATGCTCATTTTAGGTTTGAAAACTCTTGCGAAAGAATTTTAGACAAATTTATCTGTTCCGAAATGGATTTAAAAACCGATTCTAAAATCTCTTCTGTTTCGTCTTTAGAATGATAGAGACCGAAAGCTTGTGTGGACATTTGATGAAAAATGAGTTCCTTATTTAAACTAGGGTTTTTTTGAATGATTTCACTTGTTTTAGATAGTAGACCTTTAACAAATGTATACGCTTCGTTTGATGCGTCTTTTTCGGATAATCCTTTGTTTTTGGCAATTTGAGTAACCTGCCCGATTTGTTGAAAAATTAAATCCTGATTCATAGTGTTTGTTTTACCTCCACAACAACTCATATCCTTACATCCATTTTTTAATCGGGCAAGACTCATATTTTAATTTTGTTTTTAATCTAACAAAACAACCGCAAACGCTACAACGCTCCAAAAGGAAACCTTTCAGAAGTAAAGGACAAGCAAAACAAATCTCTAAACGAAGATCTAAATCTTTTTTTTCATTCATATATTTAACTCCAAAAACGCCCTTGAATTTGGTATGTGGAAAGTAGTTTCCAGGTAAAAAATTCGTATTTCAAAACTCTATACCGAGTATACCAATTCGATATATAACAAGAATTGCATAGATGTCTACAACAAGTGGAAGTACAACAAAATACAAACCCACCACCCGTCCAACAAAGACCGATACTTGTAGATTGTGAGTATCCTCCAGGACAATCAGGACAAGTAAACCAAGGTCCTAGAGGATAGCAGGAATCATAACCGCCGCACAGATCACAGTCGTTTACTGTCGTACCATAATCAAGATGAGCATCCACGACGTGCCAGGTATCTCCCACAGAATAGGTACCTTTTGGATATACGTCATAACGATTCGAACCAAAATTCCCCACCCAATGACCTCCCGCACCGCTTACGGGTGAGGAAGGGCCAAAAGGTGGGGTTATGCGAAAGGGAGCCAGTTTGCTCCCTCGTCCTTACTCCAATACGCAAAATTTCCTTGAGTCCTGATCCTAAAATTAGCGTTATCAAATCCGGGTGAAGGAGTGGTTTTAATGAAGTTTTTGGATTCTATATAATTATAAAGCCAGTTTATAGCACTGGATAAGGAAGTGTTATCTAATATGTTCGGATTTAAAACGACGTCTACGCCTACAAGTTTCGGATCATATACGGGAAGAGTTCTTACAAGATTTGTAATATTTCCACCGTTTCTCGTATATCTTAAAAGACCGATTCTATTTTGAGTGATTAAAGGATTACCGTTCGTATTTAACCATTGCTCATAAAGACGGGTTCTATACGTTTTACGAGTGGGTTTTGGTTGTGGCTGAAATCTTTCCGTTTGAGAGTTAAAAACGGCGACGGACTTTTCATCCGTCAAAACGGATTCAAATTCCAATTCAAAAATACCTACAACCGAATTCGGGTTCGGAGTAAGGGAGATTTCCGGAAAAATATAAACAGAATCCGATTTTATGAAAATACCGTTATCGACTGAAATCGTATTTTGATTTTGTAATCTTACCTGAAAACCGATAGCAGTGTCGGTATTTCTACCGATACTATAAAGGATCGAAGTTAAAAGAATTCGAACATAGGAATCGTCACCCAAAGCTCCTGAAAGCCTGTTTATGTCATCGGCACTGATCTTTTGGAATACGTTTTGGTAGTATGTTTTTATTTCGTTACTGGTCAGTGAAATTTCAGTCTGCATTTTTAGCCCCTATGTATACGGCAGTACCCGCCGCTAAGATACGATTAAGTTCCGTGATTTGAACGTTGGAAATGGATGAGAAATCCTCTACGAGTATATAACTAACTCCTAATAGAGGGGTTACGATACTTGAGACCGCTTTTGTGTTAGGACCCGGAAGAAAAAGACCCGTATCGGTTGCGGAAACGTCGCTTGTAAATCCAAGTTCGTTACACCTTAAAACCGCATAATCGGGTCTTTGGAAAATTTGAGAGATTTTTGTAAGAGTAGGTTCGTTTGATAACACATAACCTAGGATATATCCCACAAATTCGGGATCGTTCATTCCGGTCGGTCTTTCGATTCCTAAAAGGTTTGCCCATTTGGTCAAAAAACGCCCCTCCGATTGTGTGAGAGTGGAACACTTAGAAGTAAGCTCCTGAAAGGATAAATGCCATTCCACACTGTTATAGAGGGCACCTTTGTTTATATCGTTGATATTCGTAACGGGGGAAAGTTCGGGTCTATCTAGATTTCCCCAAAGACTTTGAAAGGTTGGGTCCGTCGGATTAAACTGAGGTAGCTTATCGAGTAATTTATTCATAACGAATCTACTTTAGAAACTTCGCATGTAATTACACCTAGGGAAGATCCTCCCGTACGGGGAAGATAGGTAGGAGGAACCGAAATGTCACTGGGAAACGGAATCGGGTTTGGGACTGGTTGATTTGCAAGTTTACCGTAGAATTCTAGGATCGTTACTTTATAAAAATCGGAATGGCTTTTTAGAATCGTCGCCTCAACTTGTTTGAGTAAAACGTCAAAACCGATGGAAAGAGTATTTAAATAGGAGGTAAGTGCATTCGTTGCGATTGTACTCGCTTCCTCTAAGGAAACTTGAGAGATATTTAAAACCTCCAGACGAAAACGAACTGTAATTCCAAGAACTGGAATTTTAAAAACGTTTACCCAAGTACCGGCTGCTGAATAGCCAGGAAAATTATCAGGATCGTTTAAGTCCCCTTCGATGGTTTTTAAAACCAAGTTCAAAAGACTTTGGGGTGGGTTTGAGGTACCATCGGATACATAAATATTGATCCAACCAAATTCAAGAGTACCGGAATACGGATTTTTATTCGTCGTGATTTGAGCGCCCGCAATCCCAGGAATCGAAATCACGGCCGTATAGATACCGAGTGGAGTGGATCTACCCAGAGAAATGATAAAATTTCTAAATCTTTTAAGTCTACTTTCTTCGGTCTCTTTGTTGCTACCTCCCGTAAAATCACTCGGATTCCAAACCCTAGTATTTGTAGGCAGTTGAATATTTAAAGAACCTAATCCCTCTTCCGTATTGATGGATAGTCTACGAATATTGTAGTCTGTGCCAGGTTCTTTGGCCCTAATCTCGATTTCTAAATATTCTTGTCCGACTAAAAGAGTAACGGGGGATATGGATTCAAATAAAAGACCAAAAAGGTCTAGAGTGAAAATAGGAATTTCTATATTTTCTAAGTGGTCTTTATATTCTATTCGAACGATACCGATTGATTTTAGACCGGGAAGTCTATTAAAACCTAATGCGTTGTATATTCCTTCCCGGATCGAATAATCAAATCCGTTTAAGGTTCTTAAATCTCCTTCTGCTAAGACGCTTGCAATCGCACAGATCCAGGTATATATACGAGAACCCGGATTAAAATTAGAAAGCCTGGAACCTGAAGCGATTAGATAGTTTTGAATTGCTAGTCTGTATTCTGTTTCCGTTTTGGGAATGTAAGGTAGGGCCACTAACTTTTGAATGTATATTCAAAAAACAATTATCGGGAAATTCCCGATAAAGACAATTTACATACAATATAGAAAAAGTGGGAATCACGGATCTTGCTCAATCGGGTGTAAATACACTTTTAGGACTCAATTCGTATGAGCCTCAAAACGTATTCTCGTTTGCCTTTTATGAAAAAGAAAAAAACGGAGACTATAACCTAAATACAATCGAGAGTAACGAATATTTTTTTGTAAACGGACCCCTAACATATACTGAAAATTTTAAGTATAGAACCAGTATTTCTAAAACGTTCGGTTCGAGTGTAGTCATAGACTACGGACCCGATAACCACGAAATAAAACTAGAGGGTGAATTTCATATCTACCATTTAGGACTCCCCTCAAAACCGAGTAGTTCTATTTCGGGAGGATCTGGATTTGTACAGTCCGCATTTACAGCCGCTAAAAGTATCGTTAAAAATCAGCTTACAAGTTATTATAACAAATTAAGAAGCAGTTATTTGAGTTTTGGAGGGGGAGACTTTCGATCGGGTCTACAGGAATTCCAGGACTTTATGTTTTTACTCCATTATAGTAAAAGTTTAGAAAGGGTAGAATATACTTCAAACGATTCCCAAGCTTCTAAAATCGTTTCCCTATTTTATGAAAAAAGATTCAGTTTTAGAACGCATGCTTTAGTGTTTCGAGATTACGACAGGAATAGAATCGTAGAGGTAGTCATACCAAATAACGGATTTACGATTTCAAGATCCGTTTCCGATACAAATACTTACAAGTATTCTCTTACCCTTGTAACCGTAAAAGAACTAGAAACACAAATCACAAGTAAATCGGTAAGATCCAATTTTAACGTTTTTAGAACCATATCCGGGCTTATGAACGAGCTGGAAAATATAGTCAACCTACCTCTAAAACTATCAGGTGCCTTACTAGGAGTTGCAAACGGAGTACAAGTATTTGCCAGTTCTACAAAAAGGGTACTGACGTCCTGGCCGCGGATGAAGGATCAATTTAATACACAAGGTAAACTAGCAAGAAAAACATTCGAAAACGCTAAAAACGAATTAGGAATCAAAACCAAAAAAAGGGGACTCAGCGAAGACGAAATTTTGGAGAAAATAGAGATTACTTCTAAAAAATCCGCAAGTCATGAGGCTGAATTTAGACAAAACCTAGATACTGCAATCAATGATTCCAATTCCTTAACTCGTTTAATTGCACAAGTTTTAATCCCTGTGGATTCTTCCGGATCCATCGAGGCGATGTCCTTACAGCCCAACGCGGATCTAAGCGATTGGATCGATAACGACGTGTATAGATATACGATTACAATTCAAGAGATTTTAACAGAAATCAAAGCCTTTTTGAATACTTCATCCATAGACAACGAATATAAAATCTATCAAGTAAGTCCAGGTGATAGCTGGGAAAACGTAGCTGAAAAAACATTAGGAGATAAAAACTTAGGTCAAGCATTAGCAAGATTTAATATGAGTAGGGATACTGTAAATTTAGACAAAAGGGCGATTAAAATTCCCTACGGAAAAAATACGAATATATATACTCCCTTACCCGATAACCCGAATCCGAAAGATTTAGAAATCGCAATTATCGGGTGTGACCTAAAATTAAACGAAAATAGGGGAATTGAAATCTCACCTACTGGAGATCTCGCTTTGGTTATGGGGGATGAGGCGTTAGTCAACGAAAAGTTAGATATAATCGACATGGTGGAAGGTTCTTATCTTTCGGATAAAACGTTAGGTAATCCGATTTTACCGGGGGAAATTTTAGACGAAATGTTAAA
Organism: Leptospira mayottensis 200901116; assembly: GCF_000306675.2. NCBI lineage: Bacteria > Pseudomonadati > Spirochaetota > Leptospiria > Leptospirales > Leptospiraceae > Leptospira > Leptospira mayottensis. The sequence continues at coordinate 12,196 of NZ_CP024873.1, read as the reverse complement.
AAATAAACACATTCAAAATATATTAAGTCAATTCAGATCAGACCCTAGGGTAAAAACGGTTAATTTTTTGAATACTCTACAGGAAAAGGATACGTATTATTTTAACATAAAGATAGAGTCGATAACCGGAACTAGTTATATACTATCCGTATGAGGGGAAACTTTACAAACGACACATTTGAGTTTGAACAAAAACCGCATTCTAAGGATTCAAAAATTACACCTAGTATGTTTGCAACCGTTACCGAAGTACTTCCTCGTTTTCGTGTGAACGTACTCACCACTTTCGGAGAAATCTTTTTAAAGGTAAGAACGTTAGGTCCCTTTTTATATCCGGATGGAAAAGCGCACGGTAGGGCTTATGGGATCAAAAAAAATCAACTCGTTTTAATCGAGTTTATAGGAGGTTCGTATCGTAGTCCCGTAGTTACGAAAGTATTTCCTTTTCCGACCAAAGATTCCGATTTATTAAACCTAAACGAGTTTTCTAGAAAATATCCTTTTTTGAATCCTGAAAAAGATATAATCGATTTTCATGAATCCGGTTATTTAACCAGACAAACCACAAATAAGATAGAGGTGTATGACCAGGACCAGACAGTAATTCTTGAAATCGATTTTTTAAACTCAAAAGCAAAGATTAATCTAAACGATTTAGAAATAACCGCAAATACCAAAATTACCGGAAGTTTAGAAGTCGATGGGGATATAAAATCTAGTGGTTTAATCGAGTCTGAAAAAGATATCATCTCCAATAAAAAATCATTTAACGAACACGGTCACGGATATAACCCAGGGCCCTTACCACCTTCTAAAACTTCCCCTCCGATATAACATAACTATATTCTATTTATATTATGGAGAAATTATCAATATCCAAAAGAACCGATATTTCCATTCCACCTAAACGGTTTTCGATAGAAATCAGGCTTCCCGGTTCCTCTGAAAATCTTTTTTTTCCGGTGGAATATGTGACTCATATACGGTCACAAAGATCTTTAAGTCCTGGAAGAGGTGGAATCACACTTACAATTCCCTGGCAAGAAAAATATATCGTACAGGTGGGGGAAGACGAGTCACTTCCAATTTCGGAAATGAAAACGTTTGAAACTAAAAGTTTTCAGGAGATATTTCGAGTCAGAAGTATCGTTTTACTCTATTACGACAATTCAAACGGTAAATCAAAATCAAACGGATTTAAAAAACTCAATTCCGGTAAAATTAAGACAATCACAAAAGATTTTTCACCAGAAGCGAATTCTTTTAAATCCGTACATATAACGAGTCTAGAAACGATCCTAACAGACACAGATTTTTTTATAGACTACCAACGAACCCAAGGAAGACCCGGAACTAGAACACAAAGTACTTATGCAGGAGTGATAACGAGTGCAACAAAAGTGTTTTTACAGGGACAACTTAGTGATTTAATTAAAAACTTTTGGGATGAATTTTTTTGTAATCTATTAAACGTTTCAAGATATTGTGATCATAACGTCTTAAAACCGACTACAACTGAAAACGATCCGAACGCCTTACTTTCCATACTATTACCGAGAAGGGCATACACGGAACAGTTCGTATACGAGTCTCAAGTATTGTCCAGTTTTACAGTCGGTCAGTATGTAAACTTTTGGGAGATACTAAGGTCCTATCTTTGTGAGCCACTTTATGAACTATTTGTAGATCCATTAGAGACTTTTGATATAGAGGGAGTATTCGGACAGGGAATAAGTTTTGGGGAAATCGGATCCAATCGACTCGAAACCTATGACGTTGGAAATAAGGAATCCAAAGTGATATTTCGACCTACTCCATTTTATATGTTTGGAACAGACGGTAAATACAGGGACTTAGAAAGTTCTAGGATAGATGCGGTTTATAGTTTCGATTTAGAGGATATTCAAAATTATAGAATCGAGGAAAATGAGGAAAATATAGTGTCGGGTGTACATGTGATTCAAAACACGTTTCAAACCTTTGGGACTGTGCTTTCAGAACCTAAGTATGAGGATAGGATCCGGTCGATTTTTGGACCAAAGTTTTTACACGTAAAAATCCCGGGTCTTATTTTTAGAGAGGAAAATCTAAGACAATCGAGTAAAGAGAATTATAAAACGGAACTTTCTAGCATTCGGGATTTATTATTTTCTATATTTTGTGATTTAGAGGAATTAAAAATCACAAACGGAAGTTTTGAAATTCCGTTTATACCCATAAGACCGGGAATCCCTTTTCAGATCGATATTGATCCTCTAAAAAAATATCCATTCAATACGAATGAAATCTGTAAATTTGGATATATAACGGACGTAGTGGATGAGTTTAGCCCAGGTCAAGCGCGTGCGAATACGACAATTTCCTTTAAATGGGGACCGAATTTAGACTTTAAATCCGAAATTAAGAGATAGTAAAAAAGAAAACCGATACATTCCAATTTTGCTATATTGACAAGTATGCCCGCTTTTTTAGGTCCGTTTTCGTCGGATGAAATTTTAACGGAAAGTCAGGAAAAAAGTCTAAAAATCTCACAAGTGGTGGAATTGGATTTTTCAAGCCCACTCGGAAGTTACAACCTAGGCGAAATATTACCGATAGGAACGATTGTAAACAAGTTGATCGTAAAAGTGGATAAAGCTTTTAACGAATTACCCATTCTAACGATCGGAAATACGATATCACCTGATATTTGGTTAGATACTTCCAGTTTGGACTTTTCGATGGAAGGAATATATTTAGTGGAATGTTATGATCGTGTAAATACGGCGACTCAAGCAAAAGTCTACTGGAATCCAAAAGATACTATAAAAGGAAGATTAAAGGCGTATTTAATCACTTCTTTTTAAAACAAAAAAAGGTTTTCGGACTATAAAAATCCAAAAACTACAGTAGAAGTTATTCGATAACCCTACTAATTAAAATGGAATTAATTGAGTATAACAAGCTTTTTGAAAGTAAGTCATACATTCAAATAGAAAATAAATCTGATTTAAAAATTCATCCGATAAAAAAGGGACATGATTCATAATTGAAACAAAACTTTGAAAAAAATAAAAGTTCCAGACGTCTTAAAATATATTATGGACCCTGAATTAAAAATAGAGGAAGGTGTAATATATAACCTGTTCTACATGGGTTTACCCGTAAAAGGTTATTATCTTTCCGGGAACTGGTTTTTAATGGGTTTTACTGCAAGAGTGATTAAAAGTTTAAAAATCCATCCTGCCGGTTATTTTTTAATTATTTATCAGTGTAGTTATTTTAAGGTATTATTTCGTTTTTTACTGGGTGAATATAGATAAAAGTAAGTCTTTTTTTTCCGATACGATTTTAAACCGTTTAAAGTCTTCTTTATGGAGACAGTATTTTTACATCCTTTTCAAATCTTAAAAGCAAGTCCCGAAGAAAGAAGCGGCACGATTAAAATTTTAGTCAAAGCGTCCACGGAAGAAGAAGACAAACAAGGCGAAATTATCCTCAAATCCGCATACCAAGACCCTTTGATGCGTAAGGAGTTCTTAAACGAGGGTTATTTTGATTATAACCATTTAACGGATATAATCGACAAGGAAATCACAGAACTCAGATCCCAAAATAGACTGACCGCGTCTCATTTAGTCGAATTACAAAAATCTAAAATAGAATCGATCATAGGGGGAGCCGTACAGATCGGATACAAGGACGATTTTCCCGCAAATTTAAAAATTTCAGACGAAGGATTGTATATCCTGGGAAATTTATTTCCGGAAAATAAATTCGCCGAAGAAATTAGAAAAGGACTACAAGCAGGATTTCACGGATGGGGTGCATCCGTATCCGGATACGCAAGACCCATCGACAAACAAGGAAATAAAATCCGTAAAATCAAACTTAAAAAATGTGCGATTGCACCCATACAAGAAGTGTATAACCCGAATACGTCAGTACAACTTTTAAAAGGTGCGGTATTTTTAAAAGACATAGATAAAGAAATGGATTCAAATCAGGAAGGGTATAAAAACCGAAATCAAATCCTAAAAGAAGAGAAAGAATTAGTGGAAAGAATTCAAAGAGTGGAAAAAAAACTTCAGTTTTTTACTAAAATCATAGAACTAGACCCGACACTACAAGAGCGATTTTTAAAAACCATCTTCTCCGATATCTCAAATCGGTTTAAAAATAAGGAAATGAATCTAGGATCGATTGTCCTTAAATCCGTACTTTCTGAGGAATATCACTTAGAAGGAGAGGAATTAGAGACGTTATCGGATCTATTGTTTTTAAAACTGAACGGGGAAAAATATGCTTAAAAGCGCAATTTTACGACTCAAAGAAAAAGTATCTGAGAATACGAATATATCAAAATCGAATATTCAAGATACAAAACCGGATCTGGAAAAATTAAACGGTGAGGTGACAAAACTTTTAGAAGCGGGGAGTCTTTTACCGGAAAAGGAAAAAATAGAAATTTGGGCACTTTCTCAAGGTTTGGAGGAGGCCGAAGCTACTGTATTTGCGGGAGATACCGTAAATTCTTATTTTGAGAATTCGGAGGAAGAAACCAAATCCAAAGAAAAAAAAGAGAAAGAATTAGAAGAAAAAATTCAAAAATCAGAACTATTTTTTGAAGAGGTTAAAAACACATTCGAAATCCTTAAAGCAGGTCAAGAAACGCTTGCCGAAGCGATTTCCTATCTTTTGGAAAAATCAGAAGAGAATACGAATCTAAAAACGGAAATTTTAACCTTAAAATCCCAAATCGGAAATTTATCCAAAGAAAAAAACGAAACAAAAAATCCTGTTACGACTCAGATTCAAAAATCGAATCTAAACGGTGTGATAAGCCACTTAGATAAAGACAAAATTTCGAACAGAATCATTGAGCTAATTAAACAAGGAAAATGCCGGATCGAGGATCTTTCTTTTTTTGAATCCACACACAAACTATCCGAAAGAGTTCAAAAATTCTGTAACGAAGAATATAAGGAAAATCAAATATGACAGGACCCTATACATTAGAACAGTTAGTGGAAATTCAAAAAGGATTTCAGGCAAACACGGCTTTGAATGGAGCTTCTCCGTTTGTAGATTTTAACTCATCGGGTGCCACATTATCCATGCAATCTTTGGATAAGGTTTTTGTGGCACTTGCCTCCACGGATAAGGATTTTAAATTTTTTAACGAAGTACCAAGACGACAAATTACTCAAACCATAGCGGAATATAACCGGTACAAATCTCATGGTGGTGGATGGTTTCATACTTCGAATATCGGACAATCCGACGAACCCACATTCACAGACGCACAGATGGAACGAATATATAGCGAGGTGAACTATAGCGCGGAAGGATTTTCTTTTAACAGGGTGGTCGATACTGTACAGAATATACAAGATCCGGAACTGATACAGTCAAATGCAGCTTTAAAAAGAGCAATGGAAAACCAAATGCGACGATTTTGGTTCGGGAATAAAAAACACAATAGAAACGAACAAGACGGTTTTAAAACCCATGCCAAAAATTTAGGGAATGAATTTTATACGGATTGTAGGGGTTCATTACCTTCAATCGATCAAATGAAATATATTACGTCTAGAATTCGTACCAGATATTTTGGACTTACGAATTATGCAAAAATGCACCCTTCTACCAAAGCCTTATACGATCAAACATTTGATCGTAGCGGTTCCGGAATGGTGGTTCAAAATAACAGTTATTCACCTGGAAACGTTTCCTTGTCGAATAACGTATATGGTGTGATCGATTCCAATTCCAAAAATAATTTTATACAATTTGACGATGATATTTGGATGGATAGTCATGAATGGGGTGTTCCTATGCGTTACGATCAAAACGGAAATCGTGTAGAAGGGCCGACGAGTGATAAGGAAGCTCCTCCTACACCTAGTTTTACCCTTACTGTAATTCCTTCCGTTCCTAATTCTTTATTCACCGGATCCTATGTAGGAGATTATAGCTACCGGGTTTGTGCTGGGAATTTAAGACATTTTTCAGGTCCTTCCAATGTAGAAAACATATCCATTCCAAACGGAGGAGCTGCGGAGTTAAGTATAACCCCGGGAGTAGGAGGTATTCTGGAAACACGTTATGTGATATTTAGGGAGACTACTCCAAGCTCCAGCTTGATTCTATATATGAAAACGGTGGAAAGGAATTTAGTGGGAGCGGTTACGATCGTACAAGATCTAAACGAGGATCTTCCAGGAACCACGATTATGGTTTTGGGGGACTTTAACACAAAATCTTCCAGTGACGAAACAAGAACTCTAATTTTGTCCGAACTTCTACCCTATACAAAAACACTGTTTCCGTATGGTGCGGGTGGTGCTTTACGAACAAGGCTTGGAATCGTAGAAGGGTATAGCGTCTTACAAGAGTTAGCTCCTGAAAAATTCCACGTGTTTACAAACGTACCTGTAAGACTTTAGCAATTGATTCCACGATCAGTATCCTTCTTTTAAAGGGGTGGTAATACCCCTTTTTTATGAATTACGAAACTCTTTACAAACAAGGTAAATTTCCAAGAACTCAAAAAATACTGAGTACGATAGCCTTAGCCGCTAAGGAATCATGGACACATAACGTATTATCCGCAAAACCATCTTGGTGGGGTAGAATGGCTATGTCAAATAAGTCGGGTGGGGGAGGTGGGATTTTAATCCAGGAAATTCCGGGAGGTTACCGAGTTTTTCACCCAAACAAGGGAAAATATAACTATATGGCTGTGATTGAAAAGGGGAGACCTAGGTATGACATGAGGCCATCTTTACTGGGAGGGAGTCGGGCACGTATGGGAAAAAATGGACCCTATGTAATCGTTCCAATCACAAAAAACGAGGATGGAACACCTCTGTCTTTTAAAAAAAATACGATCAATTCAGTCATTATAAAGACAGGAAGTTTTAAGGAAGAAAACGCACATGGTCAACTAGTCACAAGAAACAAATACAAGTACAGACAAGACCCTGGTATGACAGGACAAGGAGATGTATTTGCACGAGAACAAAGATACAAAAATGGAAACGTTCAGAGGTCTCTTGTAAAATTTGTAGTAGTCAACGAACGCAGCAGAGATTTTTTTCAAGCGGCCATTCCTGCGCAAAAGGTATTTAGCGGAGTGAAAGAGGACGTTAAAAAAGCACTCAAATCCAAACAGTTAAAAAAAGCGGTCGCCTTGGATACTAAGGATTTAATCAAAGAACTACTCAGTAAAAAAAGAAAATGAACCTTTACAAATAGAGATTATGTTCATTTATTTAAAATACCATGTCTGATATGACAAATCCACATGATCGTTTCATCCGGGAAGCTTTACAGGACAAAGAGGATGCGATTTCATTTTTTAAATTTAATTTACCCGAAAATGTAATCGAACTTTTAGACTTAAAACGTTTAGAACTTACACAATCTAGTTTTATTTCGGAAAACCTAAAAGAAGAACAAACCGATTTACTCTTTCAGATCCCACTGAAATCCGGGAAAAAAACAAACGTCTATCTATTATTTGAACACAAAAGTTATTTGGATGAGGCAGTCTTTAGTCAACTATTAGGTTATATATCCGCGATTTACAAGTCTCAATATAGGGCGGATAAAAAATATTCAGTCGTGATTCCGTTTGTATTCTATCACGGTGAAAGGTTTTGGACTTTAGGAAATAGTTTTCAAGATAGATTCATACTCTCCAAAAACGAAGAGGAAGTATTTAAAAAATACATTCCGGATTTTGAGCTAGAATTATTCGATCTGTCCAAAGTGGATCTAAGCCGATTGGAAAGTATCACCCTAAGAGTCATTTTAGGAGTGGTTCAAAAAATTTGGGAAGGGGATACTTCTTTTTTAAGTCATTTAGGTGAAGTTTTTGAACTCTTAGCAGGTCTAAAAAACGAATCGAAAAGGGTTGAAATTTTACAAAAACTGTTTTTGTATATATTTAATGTAAGAGAACTTGAACCGACTGAAATTACAAATTTACTCAGTCATTCTAAGATTAGTAGAGATTACGAGGATTTAGCCATGACAACAGCCGAAAAATTAAGAAAAGAAGGTGAAATTAAAGGTAAAATCGAAGGTAAAATCGAAGGTAAAATTGAAACTGCCAGAAATATGTTATTGGATGGCGTCAGTTTAGAATATGTATTAAAGATTACGGGACTTACAGAGCAAGACCTAAAAGACCACGGAGTGATATAACTTTCTTCCTTCTAAAAATCTAAACATAGATTTACTCTATTCCAAATTTTAAAAACCGATAATTTAAAAATAAAATAAGCTTCCCTTTAAATGGATTTCAGTTTAAAGGAAGAAGAAGTCAGAAGACAGGGCGGCCAAGATAAAGGAGCCGTTTTTATAACATACCCCGCACCCCCGGAAGACGTTGTCGTAGACTATTTTAGGAATTTTATTTCCTTAACAGGACTTGAAGAAAGAAATTTAAATGTACCGGTAATTCACGGTCATCCATTATTCCAGGAAGGAATATCAAATAAAGGACCAAACACTAAATTTCCAAAAATCGGAATTGAATGCGCAACTGAAAGACACACTCAAGTTTTAGGACTGAGCGAACACCACTTCAAAAACTCAGCACAGTTTATAAACTACCTTACCGAAATTTCACAAACCCCAGAATCTAGAAGACTACCCACAAAATCCTTTTTAGACGAATTCTCACGTAACAAATACTTTCAACAGTTTCAGTTTAACTGCGAATCCGATGTAATTATCACCGGATTTTCATCGGGTGCAAGCGGAAGAAATTCAAATAAGTTTATATACGACTCTTCGTTAGCTTTAACCCTGCTCATGACAAACGACTTACCTGTCCTGCATCCGGGTGTAACCGTATTTTTACCCGAAGATACAGAATCTAACTTAACAACAAACGATTTTGCCGAACCTTTTTGGGGTTTTGAAATCAAAGTTAAAATCGTACAAACAAAATCGATCTTTAGGACAAAACCTAAATTCCTTTTTCCCGATACAAAGGAATTCGACCTATATTTGTCAAAAAGCAGAAGTCAGTTTAAAAACTTAAGCTCTTAAAAAAGGTCATAAAGAATGGAGACAGAACAAAGTAAAGGTAAGGAGAAGGAATCAAAAAACAACTCGAATAAAAAAGAAACTCCGGATGAGTTTCTTTCCAGAAAAGAAAAAGAATTAGGAAAAATCATCTCTCCCCGATTTCGGAATTACTTTAAAAGAGAACTAAAGGCAATCTCAAACGCTTCCTTTGAAGCGGTTTGGGAGGCCGTAAGTGGGAACGCGTGAAGTAGAATTTTTAGGACGTGGATACATCCAGCCCGGTTCTCGTGGCGCTTTTCGTACCAAACCACAAAGTGCGGGAATATCACCCGATTTTAATACTCTAATACTCATAGGACCTAGCGATAACGGACCCTATACAAACGATCCATCACTACCACTCACGAAGAGGGTATTGGAGTTTGGAGGACCAGACGAAGCAAGACAAATCCTAGGATCGGGGGATTTAGCAGATGCGGTAGTTTGTGCGTTCTCTCCCTCGAAAGACTCCAGGTTTGCAAACGGTCCACAAACGATCAAAGCACTCAACGTTTCACAAAATAAGTCCGCAAGCGCTTTAGTTTTTGCAACTACATTAGGAATAACGAATACTGTAAAAGCGATAACCCCGGGGCCTAAAGGGAATCAGCTACGGTTTAGGGTCTCAAATAACGGAACCATACTACAAGTCGCCGACAACGAAAGCATTTTAACTTCTCAAACCCTTGAGGCAAACGACCTTAGAATCCAATACATAGGAAACGCTTCAAACGCTATATTGAGTTTTGATGGCATTACTTTAAGAGTGACATTATCTGGCACGGCATCGACGGACCTAAGTAAGGATTTAGTAGTCGATATAAAAAGTTATGAGACACTTTCTGAGTTAGTATCCTATATTTCCAGTCAGGTCGGGTATACGGCCGTATTACTTTCCCAACCCGATCGAAAAACTAACACACTCGATCATATACAATTAACGGAAAACTTAGACGTAAAGTCAATACCTCAAACTTTAAAGTCCTTACTCTTTAGACAAGAATCATTTTTTAATTCAAGCGGACTTTTAGAAATCATATCCCAAGATAAAAAACCACTTTCTGATCTTTCCGGATTTGTGTATTTGTCGGGTGGAGTCACAGGAGCCGCTACCACTAAAAGTTATCTGGATGCGATTGATACTGTATTTGATACGGAAGCAGTCAAAGGATTTTATATAAACGTATGTACATCTCTTGAACCGGTAAGACTTTATTTAGCGGATAAACTCGCAAACGGAAATTCAGCCGAAGGATCGGATGAAAGGTTCGGAGGAGCAGGACTTGACCTTGAAAAGTCGATTGATGAAAGAATAGAAGATATAAAGTCTTTAAACTCGGAATATATGGTGGCCGGGTTTTCACCACTTATCAGATACAAAGCAGATCGAATCAATTTAAGAACTTATCCGGGTTGGATGATCGCGGTCTTACACAACGCAATTAAAGCTTCCTCGAACGTAAGGGAAACTGCTACATTCAAGGATTTGAATATAGTGGATGCCCCCGAAATTTTAACAAAAACTCAGATTAAAAACGTATTACGCGCGGGAGGTCTTGTAATCACAAAAAAACCGAATGCCGGTCCTTTTAAGATAGAGTTCGCACTCACAACCTATCAGTCCCAAAACCTGATTAGAAACCAAGCTTCGACCGTATGCACCGCTTTGGCTTTGGTAAAGGATTTAAGAGAATGGTTAAACGTAACCTTTACGGGGGAAATACCTACAGATCCGGAAGCTCTCGGGACAAGTCTGACCGATGCGGATATACGAACGGCTGTAATACAAAGGATTCGTAATGTGTATATCAGGCAATACGGTTGGTTGACTCGTAATATATATACGGGTGAAGACGCCTTTGATGAGAATTTTGAGATACGTCGGGACGGTGACGTTATCTATTTTATATTCCCAGACGGTAAGATTGTAACTCCGATCAACTATATGTTCTTCCTACTGAATTTAGACGTCGTACGTGGCGCTAGAAGTGAGGTTTAGAATATGGCTAAAAGTTCAAAACCCAATCCTAAAGTTTTAACCGGAAATGACGCAATCGTTAAAATCAACGGTCTTACAGTCGGTTTTATGAAATCGATTCGAGTCAGTATCAATAACAACCAAGGAAGGATACAGGCTTTAGGAACAAGAAAACCGAAGGGTTTAAAAAGTCTCGATTGGCAAGGAACCGCATCGGGTGAGTTTCATATTTTGACGATTCCCGTAGAAGGTGTAGTCAAAATAGATACGTATAACGACGAACATGCGGACGATTTCTATGACATTCTCATCATAGAAAAAAGAAGCGGTAAAAGGGTGGGTATGCTTACGGGTGGAGTCAACACGGAAGGATTTAGTATCTTAAATAACGAAATGAGCGGAAGAGAAATCGAATTCGAACTCGTGGACTGGGAACCGATGGAAGCATTTAATTAGAAATATGAAATATTAATGCCATTCAAGTGGTTTGGTAATTTGGTTTCCATCCTTGTCTATAACCGTGTCCGGGAACTGTGAGTTTATAACTGTATTAAATCGAATGGATTTCATAAAATCACAGTTCTGTAAAAGAACTTTACTAGGATTATTTTGCGGATTTAAATAACCAACAGACTTTTTTAAATCGTTTCTTATAATTCTAACCGGTTCTAAAAGATCTGAGTCTCCTGAAATAATTACAGCGGTATCATATTCATTTTTACAACCGTCAAAAATCATGTGTGAGGCTAAGTTTACGTCCGATCCTTTCTCTTCCGTTTTTATAACTTCTACAAAACCTTTTCCATCGGAACGCATCATTTTGATTGGATGAGATAGAAAATGTCCGAAATAAATATCGAAATTTGGGATTGTTCTTAATGCTTTAATATAGACTTGTTGGCGTCGTAACTGTCCAGGATCATTTTGCCTAGGTTTAACCATAGCAGTATAATATTTAATTTTTATAATGTTATTTTTTTCTTTAGGAAGAAGAAAAGTGCAAAGTTTTCCAAAGTCTACCCATTTATATTTTGTACTTTTAACTTTACCGTAATAAAAGTTAAATCCGTCGATGTAGACAAAAGTTCGCTTAGGAGTCATAATAAAGCAAGGGCTACCTCTTACGAGATAGCCCCGCGCCCTACGCATTACCAT
>NZ_CP024872.1:295000-307019 GCF_000306675.2 Leptospira mayottensis 200901116 | reverse complement strand
CGAAATGTCTCTCTCACAATTTCTACGAAACTTTTCACATTCTCTTCGGGTGTTTTGGGCATAACCCCGTGTCCGAGCCCACAAACCCAACCAATTCTCTCTTCGGGTGAAAGATCCCGAAAAGGTATTAAATAACTCTTGAGAGTTCTCTTAAATTCCTCTCTCTCCATAAATAATAAGTTTTGATCGAAATTTCCTTGAACCATTCTCTTTTCATTTTTAAAAATTTCTTTCAGATCCCACCTATGATCGAATCCAAAACCAGCAAGCGTCGAAATTTTTTGAACCGCTTGAAAATGCGGAGATGCTGTTCCTTTTCCATAATATCCGACCTTACCTGGATGACTATCGGCTAAGGTTTTTATCCCAGGAATTACAATTTCACGAAACAATTCGGGAGAAAGGTCTCCTCCCGCGGTATCGAAGATCATAATCAACTCAGCTCCGCCTTCAAGTTGAAGAGATATGTTCTCTTTTAAAAATCGGGTTATTTTTTCCAAAAATTCATTCCGAAGATCGGTGAGAATTTTCGGAAGCGAAAGATTTCCTTCATGTTTTCCGGAAACCGCATACGTGAACAAAGTCCAAGGTCCGCCCACGAATCCAATGACGGACTTGTCCTTGGAGATCCTTTCCCGAGTCATCTGCATCGCCTTTTTTTGAAATTGCATAAAGGAAATTGAATCTTCCACGGACTTTAACTTCCTCAAATCTTCTTCGCATCGGATCGAAAAATTCAAAACCGGTCCCGCATCCGTATATCTAAGCCCCATTCCCAAAGCTTCCAATGGAAAAAGAATATCAGAAAAAAGAATCGCAACGTCAAAATCAAAGTCGTTCACGGGACCAAAAGCGACTTCCGCCGCCAATTCCGGATGTTTACAAAGTTCTTCAAACGTATATTTTTGTCTTAGAGTTTGGTAGTGTTTATGATAACGGCCTGCCTGCCTCATCATCCATACGGGAGGAATTTTTTGAGCGACTCCACTGATAGCATTCGAATATCGTTTACTCGGCATCTTTGATTTCTCCGGTCCATTGATAACCGACCCCCCTGACAGATCGAATCACCCTTTCCCCCTCCTCTCCAAAAGCATGCCTAAGTCTTACGATTGAGTTGTCTATCGTCCTATTTGTGGGAAAACTTTCTTCTCCCCAAAGTTTATCCAATATTTCCGCACGGCTGACCGCACGATCCCTTTCGGTCACGAGAAAGTGGAGTAGAGCACAGTCCCTTTTGGAAAGTGGAAATTCTTCTGATCCTTTCCTAACCTGAAATCCCTGAAAGTCCAAGACGTAGTCCTTATAAAAAAATCTAGTTTCTTCTATGGAATGTTTATGAGATTCTAATACGTGTTTAACACGAAGAAGAAGTTCCTTTAGATGAAACGGTTTAGGAATGAATTCCTCTGCTCCGAGTTCAAATCCTCTGAGTCTTTCCGGCGCTCCCGCTTGTGCGGTTAAAAACAAGAACGGGGGACAGTCTTTCGTTTCTTTCAGTTCTTCCGCAAGAGTAAAGCCGTCTCCATCCGGCAAACGCACATCCAAAAGAATCAGATGCGGTTTTTCGTCTTTGACCAACTTTTTTGCGGAAACCGCAGAAACCGTCCAAATAACTTCATATCCTTCTTTTTGCAGACGCTCTTGAAGAGTCTCACCCAGGGAACGATCATCTTCGACTAACAAGAGTTTGGCTTTCATTTCAGATCGCTCCCGGAAAATTCAGATCCACTCTAAAACCGATTTTTTGCGGTACGATCCGCATATCGCCTTTCATTTTCTTCATCAATTTTTTTATTATATAAAGTCCTATGCCGGTCCCACTCGTGCTTCCGTGTCTATAAAAAGGGATCCCCAAAACCTTATACTTTCCGTCAAATCCAAATCCGTTATCAGAAACCGTTATTAGAATTCGATCCGATTTTTGTTTTTCGGAAATCACTTCAAGGACCTGAGCTTTGCCGTGTTTTAAGGAATTTTCCGCAAGATTTTTAAAAATACTTTCGAGCGCTTTTCTGTCCGCGGAAACGAAAACGTTTTCCAAACGGGAAAGATCGATTTTGAGTTCGGGAAAATCCTCTCCGATAGAAAGAAAAATTTCACGTACATTCGTCTTTTCTATGTAAAGGATTTCGGATTTAGTCAGACTCGCGAGATACATCGCACGGTTCATCTGGGATTCGATTCTTACGGAGTCCATCAATAATCGATGAATGAGTTTGTTCTCATTCAAACTCGGCATTTCTTCCTGCAGGCTTTCAGCTTGAAGACGAAGGCTCGCAAGGGGCGTCTTCATCTCATGAGTCACAGTGGAAAAAAAATCGTGAATCAGTTTATTTCTACGCGTTTCACGATAAGAGAACCAAATCAACGTCACTCCTCCCAAAAAAAGCATCAAAAGAAAAAAAGTTCCTTCCATTTTGATCATTCTGCTTTGTCTTTCCAAAATGGAAAGGCTTTCGGACGACGAATTCAGTTTCGCGCTGAGCCCCGCTACGGTATTCGTAAGCTTAAGCCCGAGTAAAAACCACCAAACTCCGAGCGAAACCGTGACCAACAGCCAAACGATTGCAAAAAGGATTTTAAAATTTTTCCATAGAGAAAACATTAGAATCCTTTGAAGGCCTTATCTGCTATTTCCAAAGCTTTTGCAATCACCGAATCATTATGGGCCCAGGATAAGAATCCTACCTCGTAACCGGAAGGAGCGAGATAAATTCCGTTCTTTAACAAAATATGAAATACTTTCGCAAATCCTTCTTTATGACCTTCCGGAATCTGATCGATCCTCCTTACCGCTTGTTGTGTCTTTTTACGAAACCAGAACAGGGAAGAGTGAGTTACAGCCTCCCATTCCTGATCCGTTTTTCCATTCAGAAGTTTTACCATCCCGTCAGCAAAAGTTTTGGTTCGAGCTTCTAAGACCGAATAGACGGAATCTCTTTCAGCCTTTCTTAGAGTTGCAAGCCCCGCTCTCATTCCAAACGGATTGGCACTCAAGGTTCCGGCTTGATATACCGGACCGGAAGGAGCGACTAAATCCAAAAGATCCTTTCTTCCAGCGTAACAACCGACCGGAAAACCGCCCCCTATGATCTTACCGTAAGTCACTAAATCGGGACGAATTCCAAGCAAACCGGACATTCCCTGAAAACCGGTCCTAAATCCCGAAATCACCTCATCAAACACGACTAACGTTCCATATTTTTTTGCGATCTCCACGATTTTCAAAAGAAATTCCTTTCTTTGTACGAGAAGTCCATAGTTGGCCGGCAGAGGCTCGATAATCAAAGCTGCTATATTTTTCCCTTCGGATTCAAACAATTTCTGAACAGCCATTTCGTCATCCAAAGGCAGCACGAGAGTATTTGCGATTGCAGTCGAAGAAATTCCGGCACTGTCGGAAGAAGATTCTCCTGCAAGACCGGAACCTGCTTTAACCAGAAGCGCATCCAGATGACCGTGATAACATCCGTCGAACTTGAAAATTTTTTCTCTTCCGGTCGCCGCACGCGCTACACGAAGCGCACTCATCACCGCCTCGGTACCCGAATTGACAAAACGGACTTTTTCGGCCCAAGGAATCCGATTCGTGATAAATTCCGCAAGCTCAAGAGAGTAGGGTTCCGCCGTTCCGAAACTCCATGCAAGACCCGCCGTTTCACGAACCACTTCTTCCACCTCAGGATCTCTGTGTCCCAAAATCAAAGGACCGAAACTCAGACAAAAATCAATATATTCCTTACCGGAAACATCGGTTAACGTGGCTCCGTTCGCGGAAACGAAAAATACGGGTGTACCTCCCACCGAACGAAAGGAACGGACGGGAGAATGAACTCCTCCGGGGGAAACAATTTTAGCTCTTTCAAAAAGCCCTTCGGAAGAACTACCCTTCCATGAATTGAAAATCAATTCGGATGAACGTTGACTCAAGATAAAATCTCCTTACTTTTTCTTGCTCCATAAGTTATCAAATAAGCGGCACTCGCTCTAGAAAAAATCTGCCAGGTCTCACACAAGGCCGCGTTAAAATCACAAAAACCGTTTTGTGCAAGATAGTGAATCGACGCATATTCTCCGCTGACCTGATAAGCACCAATTGGAAGTCCAGTTTTTTCCCGAATCGGACCGATAAGATCAATAGAAGTCATCCCGGGTTTGACCATTAAAAAATCGGCGCCTTCTTCTTTATCGCGGATGGAGGAAAGAATCGAATCCTCCCGATTTCGAACGTCGATCTGGTAGGAAGAACGATCCCCGTGTCCCGGAGCAGAATCTGCCGCCGCGCGAAACGGTCCATAAAAATTACTCTTAAACTTAGTAGAATAACTTAAAATTGGAATATTCGAAAAACCGTTTATATCCAAAATGGAACGGTGACTTTTGACTCTTCCGTCCATCATATCACTCGGGGCAATTCCATCCGCACCGGACTGCGCATATGTCAAGGCAATCTCAGAAAGATATCTTACGGAAGAGGGGTTATCAATACTTCCGTCCGGACGCAAGAGTCCGCAGTGACCGTGAGTCGTGAGCGAACACATACAAGTATCGATCCATAAAAAAGCATTGGGAAATTCCTTTTTCAAGGAAGAGATGGAACGTTCGTAAAAAGATTTCGGAATCTCAGAATTGGATTTGGACTTTGGAACGAGAAAAAGAATAAAATGAGTTACCTCCGCTTTAAGATCCGATTCTGCTTGTTTCAAAGCGGAAATCTCGGTGTCTCTGTAAACGCCCGGAAGAGAATCCATCTTCTCTCTTTCTTTTAAACCTTCTACGATAAAAAGAGGCTGTATTAGTTTTTTTGAATTTAGGCTCTCCGAAGACGCAAGATCTCTAAGTCCTGCATTAAGGCGAATTCTTCTTTGTTTGGTTTCCAAGCTCTTTTCCTTTGAATTCTTTAAGTCCGAGGCTTTTCAGCCAGGACTCATAGTGTATAAAGACAGATAAGTTTGCCGATTCTCCCAGAACTTTTCGGATATGGGTGGAAGTAATTCCGGGCCCGCAGGCATGAAATCGATCTCGGATTTGAGGAAAAAGCGACAAAGCTTTATCAAACTGAGACGCGCTCATCCAAAAAAAATGAGTTTTTTCGGAAAGATCAGGATGATCTTCCATAGGCTGTGTCTGATACGTAAGAATCCGCGCAAGACCAGAAACGATCTCCGTGGAACCTACGTGTGTACATTTCACGAAATCCAAGGAGTTTCCAAAAATGGAATGTCTGGGAAGTTCCTCTTCTCCGAGCGCATCCAAGGAACCATGAACCCAAATATCTTTTTCGGCAAGTTGGTACCAAGTTTTCAAACCAGAAGTCCAGACAAGGCCTTTGTGCTCTAAGGACGGGTTTAAATTCGGAAACGCATTGCCTCGAGTTACGAGCCAATCTTTTAGGACCAATTCTTCGGGAAGAATGATTTTGTCTTCTTTACCGTCCCTGGAAAAAACAAATCCTCGGGAAGAATCCAAGGGAATCCGTTTTTGTTTGATCGCTTCACCCGGCACCGGATAAACTTTTGCAACGGACTCGACCGGAGGGAAAAAAGTATCGGAGAATTGTTCCTCAATTTCCAAAATTTCGCCGGAATCCGTAAGCCCTCTTTGGTATAAGATTTTTCCATAGGATTTGTGAAGGATCGAAACGCCTATCTTTTGATGACAACCGCCGCCGAAACGTTTTAAGATATCTCTTTCCTCTTCCGCCGCGGAAACAACTTCTGGTTTTTTTAGAGCCTGGACAAGACTCAAAGCCCACTCGTCATCCGTTCTTACCTCCGCCGCAATCGCCCCCTGTGCAGGAGCGGAAGGATTTAAAGAAAGAGGAAAAACCTGAAAAACCGATTCCTCTAAAATCTCTTTTAAGAATTTTCGAATTTCTTGATATTCTAATTCGTTCGAATTTAAAAAATCCTCCGATAAAAGTCTGTCCAAAGCCGCCTTGGCAAGCACAAGTCCGTCCGAGTCGGAGTCCCTCCATTTGCGGATTCTCGTTTGGATATTACCCCGGACTGGCAAAAAGATAAGAGAGGAATTTTTATAACGGGAAGGCAGGAAATTACTTAAGAATTTTTTTAAATTATATTCTCTTCTCGGAGAAGAGGTTTGAATTTTCAATTCCGAGGGAGAATATTTAGAAAGAGAAGATCTTTTCCAAAGAAGAACGTCTCTTTGATCCGCACGATCCAACACACCTACAATTGTTGTTCCTGGATGGCCTTCCAGATCCAAGTCCTTCCAGGAGTGGATCACGAGATCCACTTTTTTTTCCACGAGATCCTTTGTGAGATCTTGTGTAAAAACCCCTCTCGTTTCCATTTTCCAGAGAGGAGTTTGCAAATCTATATCTCCCGAGGCTTCTCGAAAATAAAGTTCGACCTGGATATCCGAAAATTTTTCCCTTAGAGCATCAAGTACAAGATAGGTTTGGAGTTTTGCGAGGGCGCTTTTACGGGAACCGATCTTTAGAACGCGGGACAAGTCAGATCTTCCCAACCGAAAATGAATTGCCGAGTCTCAAGTTCCCGCTCTTCAACGAGCTCATCCAAAGCGGGCCCGATTCTTTCTCGAATTTGCAAAGCTTTTTCTTCGGTTTCACGAAGAGAATCCAACATCTCGGCAAAAGACACGTATTGAATCATATTGGGCCATTTTTCTTCTAAAGGAATTTCCCTAAAATCGACCACGACCACACCGCTTGCAATCGAATCCAAATAAGAAGAAAGATTCAAAGGCGCCGCAATCACGATCGCTTCCCCGGAAGGCTTCCAATCAATCAGCAATTTAACAGACACACCAAATTCTTTAGAAAGTTCTAATAAACGTTTTTTATTGCGTCCAACGAGAGTCACGTTTCGATTTTTTAACCAAGGAAGAATCTTTGCGGCGAGTTGCCCCGTTCCTAAAAGTGAAACAGAACTTTGGTCCTTCAGATATTTATTTGCAAGACCTCCGTAAGATTGTTCCCCAATATTCTGAAGATAACGGGAACGAATACTTCTCGAATCCTGAATCAGACTGTCTCTGAATTTCGCGAGATACTCCCCGAATGCGGAAGAGGGCAGGGAGGAATTTTTGAACTTATCCCGAAATTGTGCGAGAACTTCGGTTTCACCCAAAAGCCTGGAATGAAGACCAGAAACGACCTCAAGCATAAAACGATAGCCTTCATAACCATTATATTTCTCTAAAGTAGTTGAAAGTGTCGAAGGTTCTCCGTGAATCCGACTATCCGTGATCCAAATTGTACGCATACAAGTCATCCAAGAATACGAACCCGGAATCTCTACATTCTCTCTATCTTTTTGAATCGAATGATAAACTTGCAGGGTGGACCACATAGTCGATAAACAGACTATACCAATTTTAAAGTTCTGATTGTCAAAGAAGTGTCACTCTCTCAAAAAAGTTTTTGTTGACTTTATTGAGACTGATTTTCAATTTGAACCTATGCACTTAGATATTCAGGCGCAGAATTGGATTGTATATACGATCGTTAGCCTAACAGCGGTACGACTTTTCTTTCCTCTGTTGTCTGTAATCCGGGAGTTAATCGGTAAACCTTCCGGAACAGAAGACTTGAGTTGTTACAATGGCATGTGCAAAAGTTGCGACATAAGTCCTTCCTCAAAAAAGGATGATCCGATTCTCCACTAAAGCAAGAGCCACTCCGTCTTCTTCATTGCTGTATCGTGTAACGTATTTTACAGATTTTTTGATTTCGGGAATGGCATTCTTCATTGCAAAACCGGCGCCACTATGAAGAAGCATTTCCAAGTCGTTTCGTTCGTCTCCGAAGGCGACCACACCCTTCCCGTCCAAACCTTTTAAGGAAAGAAAATGAGAAATCCCAGACCATTTTGAAATGGATACATTGATGATTTCCACACAATAAGAAACTCCGGGAATTTTGGTAAGAATACACCGCAGTTCGGATGCTTCCGGAAGAGCAGAAACTTTACGAATGAGAGAAATTAAATCTTCCTTATGAAGTGATAAAAAACAAATCACTAAAATTTTTTCGAGATCTGCAGAAAGGAAATCGCCGACCTTTTTGGTTCTCGAATGATCTCCACCAGAATAATTATGATATATCCCGTCCGTGATCGGAATTTCGGTGAGCATATCGATGCCTTCTTCGAATTTGTCCACGTGTAAAATAGGCGGAGTGTGAAATTCTTTTCCTAAATGAAGAATCTTTTGAACCAAATTTAATTCCAAATAACTTTCGGAAATTCGTTCCGCGCTCGGAGACTTTCTAAGAATCTGCCCATTATTGGACACAACGTGAACTTCTCCATTAAATTCTTTTGCAAACGGAAAAGTAGAATAAAATCTTCTACCAGTCGCAATCACTAAATTTTTTCCTTGGTCGATCGCTTTTTGAAGTACCGAATGGGTTAGGGGAGAAATCCTACTTTTGGAATTGAGAAGAGTTCCATCTAAATCGACAGCAATAGTATGAATCGGAATCGGATCAATAGACATAGATTTTTTTAAGTACATCGGAACTAAAAATTTAGAGAACAATTTTTCTTCGCAAAAAAGTCGAACATATATCGATCGTGTAAAATTGTAATAGTTCCTACATTGATCAGATATATGAAAATCCTGACAGACAACAACCATTTTTTGGCTTGAACAGAAACTCACAAATTGTAAGAAGAAACTTTCCTTTTCCAATCAAAGATGAAAAATGATCCTATACAAAGACCCGACGGTAAAAAAGTTATGGAATTCAGTTTAGCGTATTCTCCCTGTCCTAATGATACGTTTTTATTTTACCATCTCATACATGGTAAGGTCACGGAACGATTTCATGTTCAAGAGGAACTTCACGACGTAGAAAAGCTGAATCAAGCCGCGTTCAATGGGAAATACCAGGTCACAAAACTCTCCTTCGCCGCATATTTTTCGGTGATGGATCGGTATTCCATATTAGACTCCGGTTCTGCACTTGGAAGAAACTGCGGACCACTTCTCGTTTACAAGAAAGGAAACAACCCCGGAAATCCTAAAGGGAAAAAAATTCTTATCCCGGGAGAATGGACCACGGCAAATCTTCTCTTAAAGCTTTTCTTAAAGGACAACTTCCAAACGATTCCGGTTCGATACGATAAAATCATTCCTCTTCTATTATCAGGAGAAGCCGACTTTGGAGTTTTGATTCACGAGGAAAGGTTTACCTACGAAAAACAAGGGCTTTCCAAATTCCAAGACTTAGGAGAGTGGTGGGAAGAAACGACCGGCAAACACATTCCGTTAGGCGCCATTGCGTTTCGAAGAGATATTCAAAAGGAGTGGAAAGAAAACTTTGATTCTTCTTTGAAGTTAAGTTTTGACCTTGCTTACAAAAACAGAGAAACAACCTACGAATACATCCTTAAACATTCTCAGGAAACTACCCGAGAAGTTGTTGATGCACATATCGAACTTTATGTAAACGAATTCACGCGTTCCCTCGGAACCGAAGGTAAAGATGCAATTCTTACACTTTATCAAAAAGGAGTGGAAGCGGGCTTTCTTCCTTCGGGGAAAGAAAAAGAACTTTTTTAAAACCCATTGTTGTTATTCAATATTCTCCGTAAAATTTGTAAGTACACCCGGGTAGAAATTTATTTTGAAAAAACCTGGTGAAAAATCAGTCACAATCGTTTGGTAAATCTACAACAGTTTTCTCAAAACTACGTCCCTTTGGAGAGAGTATAGACGAAAACAAAAGTCCGGATTTTAACTTTTCAATTCCCTTACAATATCATAACTCGCGTGAGATTGATTCAGAGTATAAAGATGAATTCCCGGAACTCCCATCGCAAGCAATTCCCTACATTGTTTTACCGAAAAGTTTAAACTCCTTCTGTAAAACTCCTCCGGACGATGTTCCACCTCTTGCAGATCTTCAATGAGAGAAGAGGGGAATTCACAACCGGCCATCGAGCGAAACCTCTCGATCTGAGAAAAAGAAGTGATCGGCATAATTCCTGGAATTACAGGAACATGAATACCTGCTTTTCTTACCAAATTTAAAAAGTTTTCAAAGATAGAATTCATGAAAAAAAGTTGGGAAACTAAAAAGTCTGTTCCGGCATCTACTTTCCGTTTTAAATTTTCGACGTCTTCTTCAAGACTTTTTGCATTCGGATGTTTTTCGGGATAACAACCACCCCCGACGCAAAAATCCAACTTTTCAGAACGAATGAACGAAATGAGTTCCGTTGCGTTTTCAAAGCCGCCTTCAGTCTTTTTAAATTTTCCCTCTCCCTTTGGAGGATCTCCGCGAAGAGCCATCAAATTTACGATCCCAGAAGAACGAATTTCCTTCAGGGCTTTAAAAATCTGTTCTTGATTTGCTCCGACACAAGTAAAGTGAGAAACCGTTGGAAAAGAATAGTTTTTCGAAATCTCAGATAAAATTTGTGCGGTTTTATCTCTTGTCGAACCGCCGGCACCATACGTCACAGTCACAAAATCTGGATCAAGGTGGGCCAACTCCTTCACGGTTTCCATCAATTTTAAATCTCCGTCCAGAGTTTTAGGCGGAAAGAATTCAAACGAATACACTGGCCCTTTTGCAGAGCTGTAAATTTCAGATACTTTTTTCATAAACTCCTGATCATTGAAAGCAAAGGAGAATTTGGATTTGTCCTCGCCCACTGCGAAGAGGGGTCAAAGCCTTCCCAAAAAGGGAGCCCGGGCGCAAAGACTCTGCCGAAATTCGAACAGCATGCCCCCCCGTCAGACCGGTCACGAGCAAATTTCCCGGCTGAATTGGATATGAGGAAGCATCCGCATTGACCGTTACGACACCAGACACGGCCACCAGCCAATGATTCCCATCTCTCTCAGGAGGAGCCTTATCCCCCAGCAAAAGAGCTGCCGATTTTACGGCAACCCCGATTGTATGAGTTGCGTTAGCAACCTTTGCCTTTTGCAGCTTTCCATCTTCTCCCATTACCAAAATGTCCCCTTCGGAAATTACATCCGCCGGACTTACGGGAAAAAATCTTGCAATACAATCTGAATTTTTTCCTGTCGAAATTCGAACAGTTCCGGAAAATTCGGACTCTCCCTCTGCAAGGAAAGCTTTTCCCGATCCGGTTTCCCCGAAGGAAGGGATTCCCTTTCCCGTCGCAAAAAGAGCAACACCCGATCTGGAATGAAAAACTCCACCAAATCCTCGTTTTGCGAGACCGATGACACCAGCACCATCCTTATCACTGGAAGAAGAATCTCCTCGAACTCCGAATTTTTCTCCGTAACCGATAAGACCCGTGTCACGAGCTACACCAATAATTCCAGCTCCTTTTTCACTTTCATTTTTTCCATAAATGGGAGCATGGTTTTCAGGGGGAGGAGAAATATTTGTATAAGAGGCTTCAGTAGTCCCTTTTACTTTTAGAAAGCCCGTATGAGAACTGAAATCGTGGTTGAGAGAAGCATAATCGTGAGTATGAGGTTTAGGATCCCTTTTATCGGATAATCTTGGATCATCGGCAGAAACGACTTTTCCAGGTGCATTCGTTCCAAGCGTGGCGATTTCTACGATTCCCGGATATGAGGTTGTAGCCTTACGAAGTCGTTCGTCGTTCCCTTGAACTACAAGTCCTCCTTTGGATTCACCAGACTGAGCCAACTGGACGATACCATAGGCTTCGGTTGTGGCGATTTTTAGGCGCTTATCATTTCCTTGAACAGCAGTCTCTGGAGAATCCTCTCCATTTCTTGCAAAACGAACGATTCCTGGAAATTCCGTATTCGCCTTTCTAATTCGAGGGTCATCGGCAGTTACGGCTCTTCCAGGTTCGGACCCGCCCGGTTCGGAAAGAATTACAAGTCCGTATTTTTTCGAAGTGGCGATTTTTAGTCGATCGTCATTTCCTTGGACTACAACACCTTCTTTTGTTTCTCCATTTTCCGCAAGCTCCACAATCCCAAGGCTTGCTATTGTAGCCGCCCGCAAACGGTCATCATTTCCTTGGACTGCCCGTTCCGCTCGATTTTCGCCGTTGGATGCTAAACG
>NZ_CP024872.1:252500-287500 GCF_000306675.2 Leptospira mayottensis 200901116 | reverse complement strand
TTGTTTGTTATTAGAACGGTGAAATGGCCGTATTTGCCTTTTGTTAGCGTCGACCGAGATTTCGAACTACTTACTTTAGGAATTCATACATCACTAAAGACAATTGAAGTCGAGAGAGGAGTCATTTTTCAAAAAAGAATTTCTTTTAAAACACCAACTAACGAGGGAATGGTCGAAATTAAAGAAAGGGCGGCATAACCTTTTTAGCTGATTTTCCGTGTAAAAATTCACTCTTTGATAAAAGTCTAATTTTGTTTGTTTTTCAACCTACGGTTGAAAATCTTTGTCCTATGGCTTCTAAAGTAAAACGATCTTCTTTTCAAAAATTGCTGAACGCAATGAAAAGAATGTCTCTTGAAGTAAACGATTACGAGATTTGTAGGCGTCTCGAAACGATTATGATGACTAGCAAAGAAGACTTGAGCCAAGTTGTTGTAAAATCCCTTCTTGATAATCCATTAGATTTTGATCCAAAAACATTACCCGAGCCCTATGGACAGTATATACGACATTTTATATACATGGTTAAAAGAAATAAAAAGCAGGGAATTGATACGAATTTCGATATATCGAGTAACTCAAAATCTTCTGAAAAACAAATATTATCAATTGAAAATTCCGTAAAAACTACACCATCTCCTAAAAAAGAAAAACCTAAAAAAACTTCAAAACGTTAAAATTTCTCCTTACCTAAGCACAGGGAGGGAGGTCAAAAATTTAAATGCCAATAAGCCGTCATTAAAAGGCTGTAATTTGGCACCCGACCTTTTTATGGGATGCAAGATGGCAGGCAATTGGGCAAATAAATAAATGCCTAAATTTAGGCATGCTTATCAAAGGGCACTTCCGTAAAGAAATGCCGTGAGGCCAATTCCATCAAATAGATCTGGCTGAAAAAGAAAATAATAAAGAGTTATAATTGAATTGGTACAAAATGAATTGTTCAGAAATGGGCAGTTGTCTGGCAGATGGAAACTTTTCTATAGTCTTGTCCTGTTTTTGAAAGCGGAAGTAATTTTTCTGAAAATTCAATGAATAGTGGTGAAGCGATATAGAAACAATTTATCTACTAAACGGACTTTCAAATGAATTAGTAGTAGGCCTCGCCTAAAGTAATTACTGCCCAAATTAGGACAAAAGTAAAAGCAGAAGAGGAATTTTCTTAGGAATAAGTATTTTTCGGAGGGCGCCATTCGATAATGCAAACCTGCGACCGAGCTAAATGCGCCATTTTGTCATGTGTAGAGAAAGCTCCTGCTGATGCAGGAATGTCAGAAAAGGATTTACGGCTCTATTGCATTTTTGAAAATAGAGTTACAAAAAATTATGGCCGAAGTAATTAAATTGCGAGTTAAATGCCATGCCTGCTCTTATATGATAGAAGGCTCAGCAAAGTACGGAACAGGACATTATGTCCCAGAGGGCGTTGATTTTGAGTTTATAGCGATTGGAAAGATAGAAACTCCCAAAGGAAGAAGGGTAAAGGCTGAAATTTCAGCAGTTTGTCCAAATTGCGGAGTGAAAAATAAATGGACTATTTGATCGAAAATATGCTTTTATTTAATCATTAATAATAGTCTAAATTTAATAAGTTCGCGAATTAACATTACCGCGCAGAACCCTTTGGGCCATAAAAATAAATGTTTATAAAACTCCGTAATTCTCTTGTAAGGGCACAGATGTATGTTTATAGGTTTGGTTCTGGGGAATGGAATTTTTTTGATCTGAGGCGTCTTAAATTAAAGTTAAGATCAGAAATAAAACTTTGATTTAAAAGAGAACGACTTTATGTGCCATGATTATAATTAGTCTATATATTGGATTTAATTTAATCAATAAAATAGAAATAATATTGGTCTTATTTTCTGGCTTTATAATGCGATTATTATTTTAAAATACTGTTTTTCGATGCTAAGTCCTAACATGACGCTTTGACAATTATTTGTACGATTCTTTAAGGTAATCTGAATTCTTTTTTTGAAATCGATTTTAGTAAAGATTTGGGAGGAATACTAACACGAATTATTTTTAGGTTTCTTTTTCAGCAGTCATGTCTATGAGCCTAAATGTAATTAATTGTAAAAACGATTAACCTCATCCGCCGATTTTACGGCATCGAAAATGTTTTTGCAAGATAACTCATTTTTCTTTATCCAAGCATGTTTTTGAGTTTATCCGGATTTTTATTACGGGGTTTCAGTACAATTTTGATTGTAGATAACCGTTTTTTTCTTAAAATAACGTGAGTCGACGTAGATAAACGTCTTAATTTTATCGCAATAAAATGCGGGAACTCTCATGTTTCAAGAAATCAAGGCAACATTATAGGCTATATAATATTTATCCTGACCTTAATCGTTCGAAGCGCGGTTAGTTTCCGTAGATTACCTTTCTTTACGTTCTTTCTATGGTTTTAAACGATTTTTGCAAAGAAGTTCTGTAGTGACTGGTGATAATCGTTAGCGATAACAACTCTGATTTTCTTAGGTCGAATCACGCTAAAATACTTACGAAATAGAATGTTTATCTAAAAAAGAGGCAAAAATATATATCGTCCAAGTTGCCCTTTCGAACTGAAATGTCGGATTGAATTGAAAAACAACTGGAGGATTTCCGTTTTGTCGGGATTCTGGATACAATTTCGATTCCGATGAATTTTACGACTCCACAATATTTTCTTTTTTTTGCAATCGTTTGGTGTGTTCGATGGATTTTTGCCGCGGTTTACCCAAAGAAAAATTCATTTGTTCTTGGCTTTTTACTTTTGGTTAGTTATTACTTTTATTTTTCTTGGGACTACCGTTTCGGGGCTTTGATTCTTTTTACTACAGTTTTGGATTATTCTGTCGGAAGAGCTTTGGGTTTTCAGAGAAATCTTCGTAAAAGAAAAGCTCTTCTTTTTCTTTCATTATTGGGAAATCTTTCCGTTCTTGGATTCTTTAAATACTTTCATTTTTTTATAAATTCATTTTTGACTCTTTTTCATTCTCTCGGTTGGCAAATTTCTGCGCCGACTTTAAAGGTCATTTTGCCTGTTGGAATTTCGTTTTATACATTCCAATCTCTTAGCTATTCGATCGATGTTTATAGACAACGCATTCAACCAGAAAAGAACTTTTTCCATTATGCTTTATTTTTGTCCTTCTTTCCTCAACTCGTTGCGGGTCCGATCATTTCCGCAAAAATCCTTTTGCCTGCATTACGTAACATGTTTAGCTGGGATAATGTTCCTCTTCGGGAAGGGATTTGGCTGATTCTTTTAGGTTTTGTGAAAAAGGCAGTGATCGCAGACCGAATCTCGGTAATTTCTGATTTCGCTTATCAATTTCCGGAGTCAATTTCAACTTTTTTTGCGTGGTTGGGAGTTATTTCTTATTCGATCCAAATTTACTGTGATTTTTCCGGTTATACGGACATTGCCATCGGTTCCGCACTTCTTTTAGGAGTTCGTTTACCCGAAAATTTCAAACTTCCTTATACCGCTACGAGTTTTTCCGATTTCTGGAGAAGATGGCATATTTCTCTCTCCGGTTGGCTTCGAGAATACCTTTATATTCCTCTTGGAGGGAATCGGATTGCTGATTTTACCACGTACCGGAACCTTTTGATTACTATGCTTTTCGGCGGGCTTTGGCACGGTGCGAGTTGGAATTTTGTGATCTGGGGTTTTTTACATGGGATTTTGTTGGCTTCGGAACGATGGTTTCAGGATTCGGTGAGTTTTCCCTGGAAGGAAGATTCTATGTTTCGTCGTGGAATAAAATTCTTGTATCAAATTTTTGTAATTCTTTCTGTTTGTTTGGTTTGGGTTTTTTTTCGTTCAAAAACGTTTTCTGGGTCGATTGAACTTTTCAAAACTTTGTTTTTGTTTCGTGAAGGTATCGAACCGACTTATACGATGCAGAGTCATTTTTTAACGATTCTTCTTTTTATGGCTTTGGCCACTTGGATCGGTAAAAAAGAGGAGCTTTCTGAGGCATTTTCCCGTTTTAGGGAAAATCTTCACTGGAGTCTTTTTGCTTTTTTAAGCGCCTTGGGTTTTATTGTGGGTGTTGTTTTGACCGCAGAAACGAAGCCCTTTCTTTATTTCGTTTTTTGAAAGGGTTTACGCAAGGTTTGTCCGATTTTACGGAAGTCTGTGTAAAAATAAATTTTTGATTCTCCGCACTGCGTCTTTCCAGACGGTGTTCCGTATATTTCTTGGATACGATTCTCTCCCAATCCCTGGGTAAAAACAGCGACAGTTCCCGGATAATCTTTGAGATACCATTCTCGATTTGAAATCGTATGAGAACCTTCTAATGTTCCATATGCAACATGAATCGATGGGATTCTCTTTTTGGAAAAGACTCGGATTCTTTTTGCAGTCCAAAAGTCGGAAATAACGAGTGAAATTGGCGTTTTTTCGGAAATTTCGTCCGCACATTGCGCTTCCTGTGGTACCGTCTGGAAAAGACGATAAAACGAATTCTCGATATTTTGAGGTGCTTTTTGTCTTATGAACAAGAGTAAAAGAAATAAAAGAAAGATCGTTAGTGCCAAATTTCGCTTTGGAAACTCGGTTATAGAGAGTAGTAAAAATGGGGCCAAGATCAAAGCAGGAGACACATAACGTAGGCTATACTCGTCAATATACAATCCAGTTAAGATTGGTGCAAAGAAAAGGATCGCGAATAAGAAAAATAAAAACGCGGTCGATTTTGATTTTTTAATCCTTATCAAACTAAGAGTTAATGCAATGATTAGGATAGAAATTAAGATCGCAGGAATTGGAATCTTGCTCTTGAATCCGGAAAAAATCCAAGCCTGTGCTTCCATAAAAAAACGAGTACCGTCCATTATCGCCCGAGTTAGAGAAAGATTGATGGGAATTTTTCCCGATCTTTCGATAAACAAAAAAGATTTGAGAACCTCATGTAAGATCAACCCTGCAATCCCCGAAACTATTAGAATTTTGGAACTTTCCGGGAGCGGGAATAAACGTTTCCATTCCGATCTCTGGCTCCTTGGTATCTGAGAAGGAAATAGAAATCCTGCCAAAATTCCAGGAACAATCAACTCTACAAATAGGATGCGATCGGATGCGGCTGTGAGTACAATCCAAAGGGTTAAGATCCATACTTTACGCTTTTGGAATGTTTTATGAATCAGCGGCCAAGCGTATAAAGTTACTAAAAACGCGCTCGTATGAATGGAAGGTAAAAACATAATATAAAGAGTTGGAAAATTTTTTGCGATCAAAAGTAAAAACGAAATAAGAAGTAAAATCCAAGATCTAACTCGCCTTATTTCTTTGGAGGAAAGAGGTTTCCCTTTTCTTTCTTCTCTTGCGAAAAGCCAGAAACGTTCCATCAAAATGGTAAACAAGATCGTTTGTAAGAATGCAAAACAAATCAGTGCCTTTTGTGCGTTTTCAAAAATTAAAAAAAGAATGGATACGATCGGAAAATCCGGAAAAAAATATGGAGAAGGAGTAAAGGACCAGGAAAGAAAATTTCCTCCATCCGCTAACACGTCCAAGGCGAGCGTGGGAAGATAAAGAATATCCGAGTTGAGGTAGATTTCTTGCGGGCTGAGGGATAAAGAAAAAAGAAGGGAAGCAAAAAATAAAATTAAACTGAAAACGTATTGTAACATTCTGTCAAAAGGCAATACTCAATTTGTAGAGCGGCATAACCAATTTTTTACGGGGGATTGTTGCACTTTCGACAAGTTTATCTGTAGATTTAATTGATCTGCAAAGTTGGTTATTACAAGTGGCATTGATTTCGGTTTCCTTTTTGTGGTATCTTCGGCTTAAGTCAATGGTAAAACTAAAAAAGAAGTTCCTGGACATGGGCTTGGATTCTAAGAATTTGTGGTTTTGGAGTATTCAAAGAAAGGAACATTTATTTTGGATCAAACAGAAAACATAGAGCCTAAGGCCGGTAAATCTAAACGTACGAGTAACGGACTTATTTTGACGGCCGGGATCTTAATTTTGTGTCTATTAGATTTTCTTTTTTTTCGGATTTTGATTTGGAAAGTTCCGAATGAATCCCCTTGGAGCTCAAATCACTTTTATAATTTTTTATACGAATACTTTACACTTCGAGAAAAACAAAAAAGCCATCCTAGAATTTTAATTATAGGTTCGAGTATTGCTCATTATTCTTTCGACAGAGAATCTTTTCGTAAGGAGATTTTCAAAAGAACCGGAAAAGAAGCTGATGTGGAGTTTCTTTCTTACGCGGGAATGACTCCTTTGGATGCGTGGCTCTGTCGTAACAAGATCGTGGAATTAGAACCCGATTTTGTCGTTTTTCCAATTAACTTTATTGATTGGAGATTACACCGCGCGTATTCTTTGAATCCTTCCAACAAAAATGAAACAATCGATCCGAAACTTCTTCTTTTGGACGCACTTGATTTTTTCGAGGCTCCTCAATCTCGTTTTATCTTTCCTTTGGAAACTGTGCTTGCGTTCTTTTCTGAGCTCGGATTTGTGAGAACTAGCGAATATATATCCGCTTCTTTTTTCGGATTTTATCGATACAAGGATGTCTTTTGGAAAAATCTACGATCTCTTTATGAGCATCGTTACGGAAGGAGCACGAGTTATCACGGATACAATGGTGTTCAAGTCCCGGAACGGGTGACTTCTCTGGGTTGGACTGGTAAAAAATTTTCTTTTAACCTCACAGAAAAAATGAAAAAAGAAGGTTTTTTCGTTCAGATCGTGCCTGAGATTCTTTTTTCGGGACCGCTCAATATCACATTCCAAAAAAAGAATATGATTCGTAATTTTTCCTTTTCCGAACCTGGTTGGAAAAAAATCCTATTGGGAAACTTTTTCGATTCTGAGGATCCGGGCTTGCCAATTACCGCGGAGCTTTCCAAGACCTGGATTCCTTACTATGCCGAAGGGGAAAATAAGGATTGGAATTACGATAGGCTCGGGGTTCGACTGCAACAAACCTTCGGTACGGATTTTCCAAGAAACGGAATGCAATATACAAGAGAGGAGAGACTCGAAGATCTTCGTTATCTGAATATGAGTGATTTAGAATATTCTAAGTACTTTAACTTTCGTCTACTTGAGGACTACGCCCAGAGACCTGGGATAGGTTACTTAATTGCTCTTAAGGACGCCAAACTTCGAATTCGAGAGGAGAAATTTGTTCCCGTTCTTCATTTTCAATATCTGAAAAAATTTGCGGATTTCTTAAAGGAAAAAGAAATCCCTCTCTGGATCGTAAATAATCCCGAAAATCCGATCAGTTTGGATTGGTATCAATATTCGAATTGGTATAAGGATCATCTTTTGTTCCTGAAAGATATTTCTGGAAATGGGGTTTGGTTTAGCGATCTGAAAGATTCTCTTACCATGCAGGATTTCAGTGATTATCATCATTTTACCTTTCCGGGTATGATGAAAATGAGTCCGATTTATGCGGAAGAATTTGTCAAAATTTCTGAAAGACAAAGAGGCAATCCTTTGAAACCTTGATAAACGAGCCGAGCCACATCGGCCAAATTAACACAGATTGTGAGGGCGGTTTACCGTTTAATTTAAATTATGAGCAGGGTTAAAGTTGCCGTTTTAGGAGCCACCGGTTCCGTAGGTCAGCGGTTTATTCAATTGCTGGATCATCATCCGTACTTCGAGGTTACACACCTTTGCGCTTCCGAGAACAGCGCGGGAAAAACGTACGGTGATGTGATGAAGACGAGATGGAAAATCTCTTCCGATATCCCTGCTTATGTGAAGAATATGGTGATTACCACTCCCGATCCCGCTAAAATGAAGGATGTCGTATTAGCATTTTCCGGTTTGGATTCAAGCATTGCCGGTAAAGTGGAAACGAATTATGCGAACGCAGGAATCCATATCATTTCAAATTCTAAAAATCATAGGATGGACCCCACGGTTCCTATTCTCTCCGCGGAAGTGAATTCTTCCCATTTGGATGTTTTAACTTCTCAGAAAACGAAAGGCAAGATTATCACTAACTCAAATTGTACGATTATGGGGGTTACGATTTCTCTTAAACCTCTTTTTGATCGTTTCGGTATCGAGTCCGTTATGCTCTTTTCTATGCAGGCGATCAGCGGCGCGGGTTATCCGGGTGTTCCTACGATGGATATTTTAGGAAACGTGGTTCCGCATATTGGAGGGGAAGAAGAAAAGGCGGAACTTGAGCCTTTGAAATGTCTCGGAAAAGTTGAAAACGGAAAAATTCTACACGCCGATTTCCCAATTTCCGCGCATTGCAATCGGGTCCCGGTTTTCGATGGCCATACGGTTTGTGTTTCCGTAAAATTTAAAAAGAGACCTTCTAAGGAAGAAATTCTTTCTGCTTGGAAAGAATTTTCAGGGGAGCCCCAGAAGTTAGGTCTTCCTTTAGCTCCGAATCCGGTTATTTTTTATAGAGAAGAAGAGGATCGGCCGCAACCTAGATTGGATTTGGATACCGGCAAAGGAATGACTACGGTGATAGGTCGCCTCAGACCCGATCCGATTTTCGATTGGAAATATGTCGTTTTAAGTCACAATACAATTCGAGGAGCGGCGGGGGCTGCGTTATTAAATGCAGAACTTCTTTACAAAAAAAATTTCTTGGGATAATAATGACATTCCATGCTGGAGTCTCAATCCCCTGAACTCAAAGTGGCGGATTATAATACCGCATTACAGTTGACTCAGTCGCTTGAGGCCAGAAACGATTTTCAATATAAAAAAATTCATAAACTTTTACTCGTTATTGGCGATTGGACGGATAAATTCGTTGCCAATAAAATCCTTCCTAACGTCGATCAATTAGCAAAGGAATTGGATCTTGATAAAGATAAAACCTTACAATTTCTCAAAGAACTTTGTACGAGATACAAACCTCCGATCATAAAAAAAATCTGTATGGTGGATTTTAATCCGGCCGAAGATTCATCCGACGGTAAGATCGAATCGTGTCTCAAAATGAATCCTGTTTTTGCAAGACCGCAACCGACGGATGCTTCCACCAGTCATCGATATGTAGACGGCGTAAATCAAATTACATTCAATGCTATCCAACGCTGGGTGAAGGAAAATAGGGCTCTTCCGAGTAAAAAAGAATTTATCAAACAAATTCATTCTGCAATTTCGGAAAATAAACTCTCAAATACGTATGCTTCCACGGAAATCGGAAAACTTTTTAACGATCCCTTTGACACTAGCCCGGAGCTTAAACAAATCACAGTAAATATTCATCTCAAACCCGTCCTCAAAAAATTGGTAGAACAAAAGGTTTTATTCTTTTTTAGAAACGAACAGGCTTTTAATCCCGGGAACCGTTCCGTATTTTACTACAACGTCCGTGACGAAATCCTTGCAAGAATCGAAGCGTATAAAGCTTTTCTAATGGATCATTTGGTTCCTGAACTGCAAAATATCGGAGCTATAAACGTCTTGTCCGAAGAGGAAAAGGAAAATACGCGTAATCTTGTTAATTCCATTATGCCTTATATGAGTCCCGCTTACGGAGATCAAAAGACGGCGATGGAAGAGCTCCTTGTTTTGATTCGTTTTGAGGAGGAAGATAAGGAAAAGAAAGAAAAGGAAGAAAAAAAAGTTAAACTAGGCGAGATCGTAGATTATATCAAATCCGCAAATCGCCTAGTGGATCTGAATTTTCTTCGTTTTCGAGGCCAGCAAATCGAAGAGGATATCCGAGTTCTTGTTACCAATCACGATCAGATTCTTCATACCGAATTCGCGGACAAAAACACGCTGTACAATTACGTTCTCCACAAACTTTCGATTTCCGGTGCCATTGAGGCGGCGAGAAAAACTTTCGCTTCAACCGGAAATGACAATGAGATTCTGATTTTGAATCGAATGAAAGTAAAGGATTTTATCGAAGATCGGGATTTGATTTCTTCCTTTGATAAGTTGGAATTGTCCAGTTTGTTTAAGTACCTTCCTTTTTTTACTAGACTTTGGAGAAATATTTTTGGAAACGTTACGGTTCATAAATTCGAAGTGGAGCAAATCCGCGCTCACAACACGATCGAATTGAACAAACGAATCATGGAAGCTCGTAATAAAAAGATTCAAGAAGATATGTCCAAACTCGCAGAAAAAAGAGTAAAGGAGAAGGAGCTTGCGGAGAAAAACGCGCGGAAACAACAAGCTGCAGACATTAAACAAGAAAGAACTTCTCCTGCTGCGGTTCATAAGGAAGTTGACCCTATAGGAGCCAAACTTCTGGAAAGAACTTTGGACATCTTGGACGATTATTGGTCGAATCATCAGTATCCGGATCGAAACATTCTTTTATACGAAATGGACGGAGAGATCGACGAAGACGGTTTGGTTAACTTCCTCAAAAAATTCGGAAAAAACAACATTTTCTCTTTCATGGTGAGAAATCAGGAGGATAAATATACATTTCCGATTCTTATTACGAAACGTTATTTAAAGAAAAATGGAAAGGATCTTTTGGAAAAGGCTTCCGCTGTCATTGACGAACAAAAAAATGCGAGTATGCCCGATCAGGATTTGTTCGACTTTTGTATTTCTTTGGAAGCTTTTCTGCGAAAAACCATACCTAAAATCTGAATTGTCCTAAGTTCCGCTCTCCCGAATAAAGGTATCTACATGAAGAGCGAATTCTCCGTAATTAGAAAAACGAAAATTATTTGTACCATCGGACCTGCAACCGCCGATAAAAAAATGATTCAGGCACTCGCCGAAGCCGGGATGAACGTGGCGCGTCTGAACATGTCCCACGGAAATCACGATTTTCATAGAAGTATCATTCGTAATATTAAGTCCCTCAATAAGGACGTTCTGAAAAATCCGATTGCGATTCTACTTGATACGCAAGGACCCGAAATCAGAACGGGAGATCTTCAAGTAGATCACCTGGATCTAAAGGTGGGCGAGACGTTCATCTTTCATATCATTCCCGGAGAAGAATCCGAGGAACAATCCGTGTTCGTTAACTATAAGGATATCGTAAAAGACTTAAAAGTGGGCGATCCTGTGACCGTAGACAACGGACTCATCAACCTTGTCGTGGAGGAGATCAACGATTCAGCGCTCAAGTGTAAGGTTCTCGACGGAGGAAGATTGGGTTCCAGGAAACACATCAATCTTCCTGGAATTCGAGTTAATCTTCCGTCGATTACACCGAAAGATCACAAGGATATCCTGTTTGGTTTGGAAGAGGACGTGGACTTTATCGCTCTTTCTTTCGTTCGTTCCGCTGAAGACATCAATCAATTGAAACAAATCATCGAAGAAAACGAAGGACACGCACAGGTTATCGCAAAGATAGAGGACCAAGAAGCCGTTCGTAACATGAAAGAAATCGTGGCAGTTTCGGACGGTGTGATGGTCGCGAGGGGGGATTTGGGGGTGGAAGTTCCGATCGAGGAATTGCCGATCCTTCAAAGAGCGATCATCAAAGAATGTGCCCTCAAAGGGAAAAGAGTCATCGTGGCAACTCATCTTTTGGAATCAATGATTAACAATCCTTCTCCTACAAGAGCTGAAGTTACCGACGTCGCAAATGCGATTTATGAAGAGGCGGATGCTATCATGTTATCGGGAGAAACCGCTGCGGGTAAGTTTCCAGTTCGGTGTGTGGAGATGATGGACAAGATCGCACAACGTGTAGAGAAAACGGGTGGAGTAAATTACGTTAAGGATAAAATTCCTCAGGATAAAAAGGAACAGATGGCTAGGTCCGCGGCGGAACTTGCGGATTCCCTAAAATGTCCGGCGATTATCGTCATTACGAGAAGGGGAACTACGGCGCTCAACGTAGCCGGTTTTCATCCGCATTATCCTTTGATCTATGCGTTTACTAATATGACTACGGTTAGGCGTAAACTTTGGCTCACTCGAGGTGTGATTCCATATCGAATCGATTTTTCCAAGGATCCGGAAAAAACGATTCGGCTCGCGATTGAAACTCTCAAAAAAGCGGGCAGAATAGAGGACGGGGATCAAGTCGTGATTCTTTCGGATATCATTGCCGGAGAGGATCGAGTGGAAACGATCCAGATCCGAGAAGTAAAAACATACGCGACGAACGAAATTGAGACTACTTCTAAATAGCTTTGTTATCAAAGAGGATTCAATGGCGAAAATATACGCATAATGATATCTTAATTCTGTAAAAAACAAATAAAAACGACAAAAGAATGCTGTGTCAAAAAAATTGAATATGTACTTTTGAAAATTCCGATTTTCAATTGTTTTGGAACTTTAGGATTTTGAGACCAATTTTTTAATAGGAAATCACTACCCGCTATGAATTGCAGAGCCAAAACTTTGCATGCAGCTTAACCTTTTTGATAAGACAAAATGGCGCCCCTTCTGGGCTTGAAAAGCGTGGGTTCGATGCAAGCATATACCACAAAACAAGAAAACCAACAGAAGGAACGTAATGAAAAGAAAAGTATATGTAGGAATGGATGTCCACAAAGAAACGATTAGAATTGCGAGTTTAACGAACAATACAAAGGAAATAGTAAAAGAACAGCAGATAAAACATAATGAGGTTCAGATCAAAAAGTTCGTCAATAAACTAAAATCAGAATGGAACGAGATACATAGTTGTTACGAGGCGGGAGTAACCGGTTATCCACTTTACAGAAATCTAAAGTCTTTGGGAGTGAACTGTATCCTTGTAGCGCCAGGAAAGATACCAAGACAAAGCTCGGATAAGATCAAAACGGATAAGAGAGACGCGATCAAATTAGCAAAATTATTACGAAGTGGAGAATTAGAATCGATTCATGTACCGAGTGAAGAGGACGAAGCGGTAAGAGATTATTTGAGATCCCGTGACAGCCTTCGTTTGGATTTAGGAAGGAATCGTCAAAGGTTGATGAAATTCTTATTAAGAAAGGGTATAACTTACTCAGCAACAAAGTATTGGACAGTCAGTCATAACAAATGGTTGAACAATCTACAGTTTAACAACGAGATCCTTCAAGAGACGTTTAACGACTATTATAGTCGAGTAAGAGTTCAAGAAGAGAATTTAAAAGCGATGGATAAGAGAATACAAGAGATAGCGGAAAGTGAACCGTATCGAGAGAAAGTAGGAATATTAAGATGTTTCCGAGGAGTGGATTATCTAACCGCAATGTTTTTACTTTGTGAGGTTTGTGACTTCAAACGATTCAAAACAGCCGGTTCGTTCATGAGTTTTTTAGGACTTGTTCCGGGAGAATATTCCAGCGGTTCCAAAAGAAAACAAACAGGGATAACAAAAACTGGAAGTCCCAGACTTCGAAGAATATTGACAGAAGCAGCTTGGCAACATCGTTTCCCTGGAACAGGAAGTAAGATTGTAACCGCACGTAGATCGGGACAACCTGCGTTAGTTGTTGCTTTGGCGGAAAAAGCATCTCTCAGATTACACAAGAAGTTTCGTAATCTACAGCAAAGAGGGAAAACTCCTCAGGTAATAATAACGGCAGTTTCAAGAGAGTTATCCGGATTTCTTTGGGCGGCGATGAATCTGGTTGCATAGAGTTAGAGTAATGTTTCATCCAATAATTGAATTCGTTAGAGAAGATGTACGATAAAGGAGGAATACTTGTTGGCTCAGTGTTGAAGCAAATTTGAATTTCAAATTTGACCTTCGTTTTAAGACTAAGAACAGCTCCCGATGTATAGATTATCCTGCGGTATCCAACCCGCGAATATCAGTCTGATCAATCGTCGCGAATGCTTTTCTCTAACGAGTTAAATTATTGGGTGATTAAAAAAAATGCGAAAAAATATTTACAGCTCCGGATGGGGGCGCCATATCAGAGCCTGTCTTAAAAACCTCGAAATATAGGAACTTCGACAAGAATTTAACGGTTATAAAATATGCTCGAAAGCTCGTAAACTACCAAAAGGACGTAATTTGCGGGAACTTCTATATTTTATTACGAACTTACTGAATGATTGTAACTGATTTCTTTAAAGGTTTTTAAGACAAACTCTAAAGTAAAATTGAATTTTGCAATACGCTGTAAATTATTAAGTTTTTTGGTAAGAGTCTCAGTATCATTCATGACGAAAAAAATTCTTTTTGAAATGCTTTACAGATTTTTTATACGAATCTGCCTCAAAAATTCAACAGCACTATAAAGTGAATTTTTAATTTAATGATAGCGTGCAAAACACCGTTCCATGCGGAAATTTGATTGGATAATTATTTTCTCCGGGTTTTACAGAAATTCTTTGCAATTAAGAGAAATAACCAAGAGATGGCATATTGTAGGAAATATGCTTAAATCGTTTCGTAGAAACAAAGTGTGATTTCGACGAATTCGTCCCGGGACAATAAATTGATCCAAATCAAACATATATTCAAAAAATAATAATATACTAAATTAATTCTGGATGATAACATGCAACACCACTTAACACTCAAGGACGAAAAATCGGACAAGTTTTGGAACATAGAAGTTTCCGGAAAATCCTTTACGGTTACTTACGGTAAAACTAGCACGAGCGGAACATCTCAAACTAAAACTTTCGACAGTGAGGAAAAATGTCTGAAAGAAGCCAAAAAATTGCTCTCAGAAAAATTAAAAAAAGGTTATATAGAAGGGGGTTTGCGAACGTCTTCGTCTTCCCAGAATAAAAAAACTTCCGTACAAACATCCAACGATTTTCCCAAAGAATGGGAAAACATTGCCAATTCAAAGGATTTACAGAAAGATTTAACAAAACATTTCCTCTATCTGGCCGATTCCCCTGGATTTGAATCCGTAGTGCGTAAAATTTTCGAACATGCAAAAACAGCAAAAATAAACAAAAATACGTTGATCGTCGAATTTGAAAACGGAAAAACTCTTACAGCCTCGTCTCCCGGCAATCCAAATTCCTACAAGAAATTTCCAAAATCATTTCTTAAACTAATTGAAAAACACAACACGCTAAAAACCGATCGGTTAGAGCTAGGAAAATGTTATTTCGATTTCGATATTTTCGACGAAGGGGACCGGGTTTATGATCTCTTCGATGGTAAAGCGAGTAACGTATTTTGCCCTCTTCGCTATACTGACAATTCCGATTGGATCTATCACCCGACGGAAAAAAACAAAGAGGGGGAACCTGCAATTTTTCCGGTGATTCATGAAATGGAAGACGAAATCAATCCGGTTTATCACAACATCGGAGCGTTATTCTTACAACAGTTTTGTGACGAATTCGAATTCGATATTCCTGCTGAACGCCCTGCGGATCCGTCGGCGGGTTCGAAAACGGCTTGGTGGGACAACCTCAGTGATGCTTGGAAACAAACTTTTCGCGAACAACTTGAGGATGAAGACGATGAGCCTACGTTTGAAACAATATTAACTTTAGAAAAGCTCGATCTAAGCGGCAGTTCGATTTCCGATCTTAAACCTTTGGAAGTGCTTCTAACTGAAAAAAAATTTAAACTAGAAATTATCCGTCTTAGTGATACTTCTATTTCGGATATTTCGATTTTGGCTATGGCTGAAAAAAAACTTTTTAGCGTTGATATTTCTAGAACGCCGGTGAAAGACGTTTCGATGTTAAAAGGAATTAGCTTTTTAACCGCCGACGGATGCACTGGGTTGGATTTCGCAACTTTAGTGAAATTGAAAAAGTTGAGCCGACTTTCCCTGCGGGACACAAAATTGAACGACCTTGAGTTTCTCCACGATTTTACGGAACTCGAACAACTAAATATCAACGGTACTTCGCTTACCGACGAACAAATCCAAAAATTTCATGTACGCCTTAAAAAAGATCAATTGGAAAAAAGTAAAGCAGGACGTAAACCGTTGCAGTTGGACGTCCATCCGGAGATTAAAGATCCGTTGTTACGAACGCTTGCGGACAATAGCGACTATAAACCGGAACTGGCTCTGGAAGCTGGAGAAAAACTTCTGGCACAAAGAGTTGAGAGAAAAGATATAAAACAAATTCTCAAAGATTTGATCGCTATCTGTGATAAACAATGGCGCAAGTATCTTCATGTTGAAACCCCCGAAGGTCAAAAAAAATTCGAGTTCTTCAACCAAAATGAAAAGCGATTCCGGTATATTTTCGAAACAGATGATTTCAGTACTCCGGTCTCCATCGCTAGCGTTGCCGATCCAATCACCGAAATAGTCGGACTGATCCCTTTCATCTACAAAAATAAAAAGAAATATAAGGCCTACGAAACCATAGAGAACAATTCGTTCTATCACGTGAATGCCATTTTGAAAATCGTTTCCAAAACCAAATATCACGATGTGACGCTTGCCCAGGTCGAAGAAGCGGTGAGAAAATCGGACTACGTTCAATATAAGATTAACGAAGACGGAGACATGTATCTAAAGGTGAGGAAATAAAATTTAACTATGGCCTTATCGGTTTAATCGGTAATTATGTGACCGATAATATCTTAATATATTATCGGTCGATTTTGTGGAGATTTACGATATAGAAAGTAGAAAGATTATAGATCAAACGAGCGTTTGAGTGATACAACCCGCTTTTACTCAGACCGATCGATTTTAAATGTTGTCGCCGTTATAGAAATCAAAAAGAAATGCGGATTAAACACTATTTCAAGAGAATTTATTCTCCTTCCGATATACAATCCTGAAGAAGAAATACATTCTCATGTCGGAAACGATTACTCGATGCCGTTTTTGAAGAAGCGTTGGCTTTATCCTGTCGCGTTCTGGGTGTTTAAAAATCAAAAACAAACCTTTTTTATATTTATCAATCTACGTACACGACAACCGTCCATCGGAACTCTTGTTCAAAGTAGGGAAAAATAAATCTAAAACTCTAAACACGGAAAAGTTCATTCTACAAAGAATTTTAAAAGACTATTCCTATTTTTCTCAAATTTTCGGACAAAAGAATGCTCGAAGTTTATGAATACAAATTCAACAAAGTATCTCAGGATGACCTTTTTGAAACTCTGGATCTTTTTATTCACATATCTTAAAGAAAGTTCTAAATCAGAATATATAAAGCGGAAATTTAAACACAAAACGACCGGTCGCAAAGGACAAGGAACGGTCGATTATTCTTCCGGTCGATAAACACTAACGTTATCCGGCACTTTGAGAAAGGATTCTAGGAATTTTCCCATTCCCAACTTGTCGAGAGCATCTACAATCATTCCTGTATAATTGATCGAAGACTGGAATTTTTCGAATTCCAAACGTACTCTAAGTTTCTGAATATGAAGATAGAGTTTTAATTCCTCCAAATTCATGTCGGAAGGATCTTTTCCGAAAAAACGATCACTTCCGTCGAAAGGATTGAGATCTGGAAATTTTTTCATGATCGATCCTTGATCTTAAGGAAAGAGGCGGCGAGCCAAAGAAAGAGGATGGAAAAAAAGAAACTTACTCCGCCGGTGCCAAGACTCGAGAGGAGAAGGTCTCCTCCGGAGATTTTATGAAGGAAAACGAAAAGTGCCCCTAAAAAACCGGCGGAACCGAACGCGAAAAAAAAGAGACCGATCCTTAGAAAAATATAAGCTTGGATTCCCGCTTGAAGTCTTTTCGTTAGGAGTTTTTGCCCGTAAAGAAGAAGGGTTTGGAAGTATTCCAAAATGGAATCGACCAAAGCGAGAAAATGCGATTTAAGATCGTTTCCTTTTTTCGTATATTCGTCGTTATACGATTCCTTTGTCGAATCTGATTTTCTTTTTTTTGCCATTAAAGGTGCTCGCGGTTTTTATTTTCTACGAATTAGCATTCCGACGAGTAATCCGATTCCAAGTCCTACTCCGAGTCCGATCAACGTAGCTTTCTGAGGATTTTCTTTAATATAAACTCCAGTTTGGTCAATAATTTGTTTTGCCCTTTCTGATGTATCGCCGGAGATTTGTTTGATCTTTTCCTTGAGATCGGATACGTGCTCTAAATATTCCTCACGGGCTTTTCCAGTGATTCTTTTTGCTTTATCTTTTAAAGATTCCACTTCTTCGTTAAAATCTTCCGTTTTAGATGTCATGGTTGTTTCCCCTTAATTCTTTTTTCTAAGTTTTACATCGTGGAATCAACTACTTTCGCCGTTTTGGAATCAGGTTTTTCTCTCGAATTTTGAAGTCTAATGAAAAGAATGGTGAAATTTCATTTGAGGAAAAGCGGAATGATTCGGATTTTTCAATTGTATGATGACCGTCTGAAAAATTAGAACGTTTCGATTTTCGATGTAAAATTTTTTTTGCACAAATATTTCATCCTAAAATCAGGAAAAACGTATGAATTGGATTAGTAAGCTGATTCGTCTGAGAAGACGTCAAAAACAAAGAATCTTCAATAAGGCGTACAGGCAGGCCCTGAAGTTGATGAAAAAGGAATTCAAAGCGGAAAGAGAACGCCATCTTCAAGCAGAAAAGGAACTGGAAAAATATTACAGAAAAGACGTGGACACTGAGGCTAAAAAAACCCGGAAGAAAATTCAGGAACTCGACAACTTTAAACTTTTGTTGGAAAGAAGAGAGATGGAATTGGATTCTAAAATCGTGTTTTTAAATGAACAACTCCAAAAGATTGAGGAACTCAAAGCACGAATGGATGGAGCCGTCAATCTCATGGCGCGGGCCGGTTCGCTTTCCAACGGAGCCGTTGACGACGCGGAAAAAATTAAACAAACTCTCAAAAAAGTTTTTTGAATTTTGTCTTACTTAAGATTATAGAATATCATACAGGCATTTTATGAAATGTAATCGTTCCCACATTTCAGGTTTTTGGAACAAGTTCATTTGACCGCGGAGTTTTTTATTATAGCATAGAACAAAAGTTAGACGATAACACCTTATATAATAAGGTGAAGGAGTTTTTATGAGCAACTCGAATAACGCGGACTTGGAACTTTTCAAACAAAAGCTTCCTTCTGGTTGGGAGATCAGGTTTCGAACAGAAATTCCGTT
Source organism: Leptospira mayottensis 200901116 (assembly GCF_000306675.2). NCBI lineage: Bacteria > Pseudomonadati > Spirochaetota > Leptospiria > Leptospirales > Leptospiraceae > Leptospira > Leptospira mayottensis. The sequence goes on along the minus strand of NZ_CP024872.1, from coordinate 268,607 downwards.
TTTATCTAAGACTTTTATTTTTCCGACTTATTTAAGCGGATTGGAGTTTGTAAATTCGCTTGCACATATCGCTGAAAGATTTGATCATCACCCGGATATTTTTCTCACCTACCGAAAGGTCACCGTGGAAATTTTCACACATTCTAAAAATACAATCACAGATTTAGATCTTCGTTTTGCCGAAGAAGCCGAAACAATCCGCCATGGATAAGAATATTGTAATTTTTGAATGCGATTGAAGTTCATACCTATGACTATCTGAAAAAAGAGTATGACATACCGGATACAACTAAAATAGAGATATTGGAAATTTAAACGAATGGGAGAAAATTTTAGAATCACAAAACAACATTTGGAAACAGTTGTGGATCGGACATCCTTGGATATTTTATAGAAGAGCGAATGGAGTTATAGAAATTTCGGGTTATTCAGAGTCCGATCTTGGCGATTTCAATGATATTCAAGCAAAATTCAAATTACCTGAAAAAGGATTCGTTTTAGAACTAAAAAAGATAAGAGACCAACAAAACGAATTTGAAAATCGAATTTTTAAAATATTAGATAAAATGAAAATTTTCCAAGCAAAAGAAATTTCAAAACTACTGGCGGGAAATAAATAAAAGCCCGGGATGGTCCGGGCTTTTCGGGGGCGAAGTTAAAAAATCAAACCTAATCCGGGATTACGATGTTGTCGTAATTGTCCGTAAATCGATAACCGATTCCCCAGATCGTTTCAATCCATTCGGGTTGAGCCGAATTTTTTTCCAGTTTGGAACGAATTCTTTTTACATGAGAATCAATCATTCTTTCGAAACCGTCCCATTCCATTCCCCAAACCGCTTCCAGAATCATTTCTCTGGAAAAAACTTTTCCGGGCGAAGCGGCCATGAGTTGCAGGATATCGAATTCTTTTCTAGAAATATTTACGATATTGTCTTTAAGAGTAACTCTTCTTCGAACCGGGTCGATTTTCAAAGCGCCTCGAATGATTTCGCCGCTTGCTCCGACGTTCGGTTTAATTCCTGCTTTTTTATCCCATCTACGGAAAAATACGTCTACTCTAGTCTTTAGTTCTCGGACAGAAAAAGGTTTCGTAATGTAATCATCCGCTCCCAATTCAAGTCCCATAATTCTGTCGATCTCTTCGTTTCTTGCCGTTACAATGAAAATGGGAGTATTTTCGTCGTTCCGTCTAACGGTTCTACAAACTTCGATTCCATCTATGTCTGGAAGAGAAAGATCTAAGATAACCATGTCTGGATGATTTGCTTTGTAGAATTTGAGACCTTCTTCTCCGCTCGTTTGCAGAGTGGTCGAGTAGTGCGCCGAATCCAAGGATTTACGGATTAAATTTCCGATGTCCGGATCGTCTTCTATGACTAAAATTGTTTTCATTACCAGGCTCCCGTAAGAGAATTAGAGGGTAAATTTACCTTATCTGCAACAGATAAAACCGATGAAATGTTAATAAAGGAATTTTTTTTATTCGCCATGTTTTTACCGAATTCTCAAGCGATCTTTGATTTTGAATATTCGGGTTACCTTGAATAACAGTGATAAAAACATGGTTTGTGTTAAAATAATATCAAATATCAATTAAGTTCGGAAGTATGTAAAAAACTATGAGTAATTCGTTATCTTATCCACTCACTTGGGTGATCCTTTCTGTAAACGAAGATGGTCTCGACTCAGAGTCCGTTACTCGTGAGTTGGATCTCAACCCTGATTTCAGTACTCCGATATCCGCCACAGATAAGGAGGGAAAACCTCTCGGCTTCGGTCACTGGCAACTTCATTCGACCTTGGGCGCGCAGGCTTCTTTGGAAGATCATATCCTTCAGATCTTAGAAAAAGTGGCGCCTTATCGCCACAAGGTGAAGGAGTTTGCGGCGAAACATTCTCTCTGTATGTATGTTTCTGTGGAATTTTCGGATTCCACTCGACAAGAGACAGAAATTCCTTCTCGTCTTCTTTTGCTTTTGGGTAACTTAGGGATAAAGCTGGTCTTTCAACCTTGGAAGAGGGATTAAGAGGCGATCATAAAATTAAGACGACTCTATCCATTCGATAAAACCGAATCAGTTTTTTAAATGAAGCGCTTGCTCCCTCGATGACAAGGGTTCGGTTTTTAAGCCTCAGATCGAATCCAAAAGAAAGAAGTTTCATTGCCACGGGAAGCGGCAAAATCTTGACTCTGCTCAGATTGATTTTCACATGAATATTAAACTGATAAAATACGAGAGCGAGTACAGATTTCAATTCCTCAAAGGTGTTCTCGTCAAAAGAAACAACCAGTGGAATCACTTCCGTAGACTGACGGTTTCTTCGAATCTCGAAACGTTCGTATTTCTGAACCGGATTCACAAGGTTCATATCGTTTGCGTTTTTAAAAACAATCAAGAGGAAAACAATAAGTCTGATGAATGAATTGAGTAGGGAAGTTCTTGTCAAACGGGCGCAATTCTTGTCCGTTCTACGGAAATTTTTTGAGAAAAGAAATTATTTAGAAATGGATACTCCCTGTCTCAAAGCTGTCCCTTCGATGGAACCGTATTTGGATCCTTTTTTAGTCCATTCTCCCTCAAGAAAAGAAAGAGGGTATTTGATCACGTCTCCCGAATATTCTCTCAAGGAGATTCTTTCCAAGGGTTTGGAAAAGATTTATGAAATTACACATACGTTTCGTTCCGGCGAGGAAGGAAGTCCGTTTCACAGCGCAGAATTTTTGATGCTCGAATTTTATACCGTTGGAATCTCTCTCGAAGATCTGATGGATGTTTGTACGGAACTTTTGGAAGTTTTGGATCATGAATTTCAAGCTTTCGGTTTCGATCGAAACAAGGTTCGAAGAATATCCGTAGAAGAGTCCCTTAGGAAATACGCTCTTTGCGGAATTTCCAAATCGGAACTCGACCGAGTGATTTTTGAACGCGGGTTGAGCGAAATCCCGGCCGAAAAAAGAACTTACGAAGATTCGTTTTTTATTGTATTCTTAAACCTTGTGGAGGTACATCTGCCGAAAGAGTTTGTATTTTTATACGATTACCCTCCGGAATTGGCGGCGCTTTCCAAAATTGAGTCCGGTTTCGCAAAACGTTTCGAATTCTATTACGGAAGTCTGGAATTGGGTAACGCATTTGCAGAGTTAACCGATCCGATCGAACAGATTTCCCGGTTTCGTCGTGAACAAGATCTAAGAAAAAATTTGAGTAAAGAGGTGTTTTCTGTCGATTCCGGTTTCGAGCGCGCACTTCAAGAAGGAATTCCGGATTCTTGCGGAATTTCAATCGGTTTGGACCGACTTCTTCTTTGTATTCTTGGCGGACGTTCTCTGAGGGAAATTAGTCCGTATTACGGAAAGTTCTGAGTTTCAGTGTCAATTTTCGAACGATTCGAACCGAATTTATAAAAGGAGATAAAACTTTGGTTGCACGGAACCAATTCTTCTCTCAATCTTGATGCGGCGGAAATCATGGCGAGAAAGACAAACTATTACGTTACTATCAAAGGTAGAAAATACGATCGTGAGCTGATCAAACTTGCGGAAGGATTTACTTCCGGTAAACGTAATGCTAAGATTTCGGTTAACAATGCAAAGCAACTTTTAAAAGCGGTCAAAGATAATGACAGTTATACGGACATCGCAAAACATACAATCGAATATATCCGCGAAAATTATAAATTCACTGAAAAGTCGGACGAATGGTTTCGCACGGAAATCCGCAAATGGGCTACTGAAAAAGTCCAAGAAACAAAAAAGGAGGAAGCCGAGGAATCGATCGTGGTTGACGAGGAAGAGGCTCCGAACGAGAATTTTCCTTCAAGTTGGGAAGAGGACAAAAGCGACGACATTTCTGAAATTCCGACCAAAGATTATACGAATTACATTCCTACTCCTTCCGCAAAACCGCATCTGAAAAAGAACAAAACCGTTCCGATTCTGATCTTTCTAACTGGTCTTCTTGTTCTTACCGGATTGATTTATTTTTTCTGGACCTTATTCTCCTCTGAAAACGAGGATCGTTCCAAAGAATTGGGTAAAACAAAAACGAACTCCGCGATCGTAAAAGGTAAGGAGAAGTCTTCTCTTCCTTCTAAAGCGAAAGAAACTGTAATGGAACCGAATTCTGAAAAGTTGGAAACCGTAAAAAGCACGATCTCTAAAGTGGAACCGAAGTTTTCCTGGTTTGAAAAAGAACACTCGGAGGAATTATCTTCCAATCCTAAATTTAGAGAGATCGAATCCAAAGTGATTCACTTTGAGAAAAACAGCATTCAAATTCGTAAAGAGGCGAGACCAGGTCTCAACCGACTTTCTCGTTGGATGAAAGAGGACTCTTCCATTCGAGTTAAAATCATCGGTCACACTTCTTTGGAAGGAACGGAGGCGGCCAACCAAAGGGTTTCTCTTCTTCGTGCTGAAACGGTTCGGGATTATCTTGCGGGTAACGGAATTTCCAAGGATCGTTTTGAAGTTATTCCCAAAGGTGCGAGTGTTCCGATCGGCGACAACTCCAAGGAAGAGGGAAAGGAAATGAACCGGCGCGTAGAACTTAGAATTCGTAACTGAATTAAAAAATCCTATACAAACTAAATGCTTGCAACAGCATGATTTTATAACTTGTCCTATTCTTTCGATGAACTGGAAGGACAACTCGTATAAGGACAGGTTCACTCATCATCTACGGAGAAAGACAATGGCATTCGATATAGAAATGATTCGCGCCCGATATGCTAAGATCGGGGATCTAGTTACAAAAGCGAGAAACGTCGTTGGAAGACCTCTTACCCTTACCGAAAAGATTCTTTATTCCCACCTTTGGGAAGGTGAACCTAAAGCAGGTTATGAAAAAGGAAAGTCATACGTAGACTTTGCACCAGACAGAGTCGCAATGCAGGACGCTACGGCTCAGATGGCTCTCTTGCAGTTTATGTCTGCGGGCAGAAACAAAGTTGCGGTTCCATCCACTGTTCACTGTGACCACTTGATTCAAGCAAAAGATGGTGCCGTCGAGGATTTAAAAACTGCTAATACGATAAATAAAGAAGTTTATGACTTTCTTTCCTCCGTTTCCAACAAATATGGAATCGGTTTTTGGAAACCCGGTGCGGGTATCATTCACCAAGTGGTTTTGGAGAATTATGCATTTCCTGGCGGGATGATGATTGGAACCGACTCTCACACTGTGAATGCAGGGGGATTGGGTATGATCGCGATCGGTGTAGGCGGGGCCGATGCCGTGGATGTTATGGCTGGCATGGCCTGGGAATTAAAATTTCCGAAACTTATCGGTGTAAAACTCACTGGAAAACTTTCCGGCTGGGCTTCTGCAAAAGACATCATCTTGAAAGTTGCAGGAATTCTTACCGTTAAAGGTGGGACCGGTGCGATCGTAGAATACTTCGGAGAGGGCGCAGATAGTCTTTCCTGTACGGGTAAGGGAACAATCTGCAATATGGGCGCGGAGATCGGAGCCACAACTTCCGTGTTCGGTTACGATCGGAACATGAGAGAATATCTCTTAAAAACGAATCGTAAAGATGTTGCGGAACTGGCAGATAAAATCGTAGAACATTTAAACGGGGACAAAGAGGTATATGCGGATCCCGCGAAATACTTCGATCAGTTGATTGAGATCAATCTTTCAGAACTTGAACCCTATATCAACGGACCTTTTACTCCGGATTTAGCGACTCCTCTTTCTAAATTCAAGGAAGCGGTTCAACAGAACGGTTGGCCGACGAACTTGGAAGTGGGACTTATTGGTTCCTGCACAAACTCTTCGTACGAAGATATTACCCGCGCGGCTTCCGTTGCAAGGCAAGCGGCGGAAAAAAATCTGGAAGTCAAGGCGGAATACACTGTGACTCCGGGCTCCGAAATGATCCGTTATACGATTGAAAGAGATGGGCTGATCAAAACCTTTTCCGATATCGGCGGAGTGGTTCTTGCAAACGCCTGCGGACCTTGTATCGGTCAGTGGAGTCGTCATACAAAAGATCCAGAAAGAAAGAATTCCATTATCACTTCGTTTAACAGAAATTTTGCGAAACGTAACGACGGCCTTGCGGGAACTCACGCTTTTGTTGCGTCGCCCGAAATTGTGACCGCGTTTGCGATTGCCGGAACGTTAGATTTTAATCCGATTACGGATTCCCTGAAAAGTAAAGATGGAAAAGAAGTAAAGCTCGATCCTCCGACGGGTCTTGATTTTCCTCCGAAAGGTTTTGACGTAAAAGACGCGGGTTTTATTGCTCCTGCTGCGGACGGGTCGAAAGTAAATGTCGTGGTCGATCGCCAATCGGATCGTCTTCAATTGCTTTCACCATTTGCTCCTTGGGAAAAAACGGATTTAAAAGGTTTAAAATTACTCATCAAAGCGAAAGGGAAGTGTACTACCGATCATATTTCTATGGCGGGACCCTGGTTGAAATACAGAGGTCACTTGGATAATATTTCCAATAACCTTTTGATCGGAGCCGTAAATGCTTTTAACGATAAGACCAATGAGGTGAAAAATCAACTTTCTGGAACTTACGAACCCGTTCCTCAAACCGCAAGAGCATACAAAGCGAAAGGAATCGGTTCCATAGTTGTAGGAGATGAGAATTACGGGGAGGGCTCTTCGAGAGAGCACGCGGCGATGGAACCAAGACATCTTGGAGTCAGAGCGGTTCTCGTAAAATCTTTTGCAAGAATTCACGAGACAAACCTGAAAAAACAGGGAATGCTTGCCCTTACGTTTGCAGACAAAGCCGACTATGACAAAATCCAAGAAGAAGATTCTATCGACATTCTCGGTTTGACCTCGTTTCAAGAAGGGACTCCTTTGACTCTTGTATTGCATCACAAAGACGGCTCTTCCCAAGAGATTAAAGTAAATCATACATTCAACACCCAACAGATCGCTTGGTTCAAAGCAGGCAGCGCGCTCAACTTAATCAGCGAGGAGCAAAAGAAAAGAGGTTAATTCGTTTTAGATGTTGGCAGATAGGTTTTATATGCGTTATGCTAATCGCTAACGTATCATCATCTTGTCTGTGAACTGTTCAGTTTTTGGAGTAGTTCAACTTTTCTCGCACTCTAAAAGTGTGAGAAAAGTCCGACGTAAAAAATTTACTTCGATTTTTTCTTGGTTGGTCCGGGTTCTAAACCTTTTCGAAAAATTCTCGCCACTTCTTTGATCGTAGCTTGGATTTCTGAGGGAGGAATTTTATAAACGCATTGACCCATAAATCCGAGTGCGAACGCAAACGATGAAATCGCATAAGCGGCTGATTTTAAATCTGCTTTCGGATTGATCTTTCCCGCTTTTTTAAACTTTTCCAGTTCTGCGATAAATTCGGGAAGTGCTTTCGTATAAATTTTCTTTTGAATGATTTGACTGACTTCGGGATCCAAGATGATCTGACTCACCGCAACTTTCATAAAGTCCTCGGCATCTTTAAAATCCTTACATTTGCCCGATATCAAGTAGCAAATACTTGCTTCAAGGTCTTGGTAGTTTTTCGAAGTTTTGTAGACGCGGGAGGAGAGAGAGTTTTCTTGTTTGATATCTTCGCTTCGAGTGAGAATGGCTTCCAGAAGACCTTTTTTATTTCCGAAATATCTGAAGATCAATGCCTCGTTTGCGTTTGCGAGTTTGGCTATGTCTTTCGTATTGGCGGCGTCATAACCTTTCTTTGCGAAAACTTGAATCGCTGCTAAAAGAATAGACGTTTCTGTCGCGGCACGATTTCTTTTGCGAATCGTTACTTCAGAGACAAAATTGTCCTTCATTTGATGAGTATGCGGATTATTTGACTTTGATCGGCTCGATTTCATTTCGATCCCAATGAAAGTCAAGATGAGACTAAGTGTCACTCACTATTTCAAAAGAGATATGTTTCTCTTAACTTGACTGATGGAAATGAAAGATAACGTTCAAAGAGGTCGTTTCGTTTTGGCTACGTTGTGCCCTCTTTTTGCAATAAATCGAGAGTTGATTCCATAGAAAGTGAAAATGATCGTATTCGTTTTTCCTATTATTTTCGAGTAGTTGATAAAGGATCGGATTAGAGGGTCATTCGGAAAAATCACTGTAGAATTTTTTAACTTTTTCAACGTACTTTTTTGTTTCCTTGTAAGGTGGAATACCTCCGTAATGATCTACGGCTTTGGGGCCTGCGTTGTAGGCTGCGAGTGCGTGATCTAAATTTCTATATTTGTTCAGGAGGTCACTTAAGAGTTTCGTTCCTCCAGCAACATTTTCCGCCGGATCGGAAGGGTCGTCGACTCCTAACAGGTTAGCCGTGGACGGCATGAGTTGCATGAGACCGATCGCACCTTTCGGAGAAATCGCGTCGGTTTTAAAACCGGATTCGGCTTTAATAACACTTTGAACGAGAGAAGGATCGAGATGATTTTTTTCGGATTCTTTACGGATAATTTCGGCCAGAGTAGGTTCGATGCCTTCCCAGTTGCCACGGGAATCTCTTCTCCAAGATTCCATTTGGGGATTCGAAGCGGATTTTTCACCTTCTGTTTTCAAAATAGAATCGAATGGCTCCTGCCGGTTTTGAACCGGAGTTTCTTTCACGAACCGGTTTTGTAGACTTTCAATATCTCGAATTCGATTTAAAATCCTTTGTACAGTAGGAAGCTCTTCGATCCTCATATTATGTCTCTCGGAAAGTTTTCCTGAAAGGACGATCTTTTTTTATCTTTTTGAGGAATTTTCAAGGGGGTTCTTGATAAATCTATACTGTTTGTGAAATATTGTCTTCTGTGATCGAAATTGCTATCACATCCAGAATCTCTGCGTTCCCGATTTTATACGCTAAGTCACGGGGCTTTTTTGAAAAAGAGGGAATTCAAGTACAAATTCGAGTCTTGGAAAACTACGACGCGATTCTTGCGTTTTTAAGTTCCGGAAAGATAGAAGTCGGGGAAATACCGTTTACGACTTGGTTAGATTTACATTTAAAAAAGGCCGTACCAAACAAGTCTATTTTTCGGGGGATGATTCTTTCAAGAATGATCCACTCGTTTTATTCCAGATACAATTCCAGTATGGATTCGATTCTGGAAGGGACTCCGTATCTGATACCGGTCCTACAGAATACATCCATCGATAAGTTATTGGCCCAAGAGTTTATGAGGTCCAGCCGCTTTCGTAAAAAAATTTCCTATACCTTCGTGTATTCTAGATCCTATCTATTGGAGTATGAATTTGCACAGACCACAACTCTCGGACTAGTCGGATCGGTTCAAGAGTCTCACTTTTTAAATAACGGATTCAGAATTTCGGAAGGACGGGATTTACCTCCGTATCGACTTCCGGTTAACATGCTCGCGTTTAATGGTAGATTTGCAAAGACCTATCCGGATCGAATTAATAAACTTCAGAACGCTTTGTTCCGCGCGATTCAATCCTTGATTGAAAATACGAGTGATACTACAGAGCATGTGATTCAGGAAAACGTTCCGGAGTTCAAGATAGAGCCGGAACAACTACATTACTTTTACAAACAACCTTCGCAGGATCTACAGGAGATCCTTTCTCCCGTTGCCGCTTTGGAGGAATTGGAATACTTAGGAAGAATTTACTGGAGATCCATAAAACATCTAACCGATCCTCCTCCGGTTCTTTTGGAAGCTCTCGACTTGGCTGCAAAGGATCCGGTTCCGATTTATCCTGCCGCCTTGAGAACCAAAAAAACCCTTCTTATGGAAGAGCAGTTTAACCGTGAGGATGAATCCAATCGCCTGTTGGAAATGACGGGAGACCGAAGAGAACTCGGGGATTTGGTTTCCGACGTTCACAATCTCGTTTTGAACATTTATAATTCCAAAAAAGGTGTACGATTACCGGTATTACCTCTTAAAGGGACCGCGTCCGCGATCAGAACAGGTATCAACTCCATATTGGATTTTTTATTTCAAGAAATCCGTACTCAAGAAATTAAAGCATTCGCAATCGATAATGTTCTAATGATGCAGGGGCTTGAGATGGATAAGAGGAATATGGAGCTCCAGTTTTCGGATGATCGATTCAATTATCTCTTCGAGTTTTCCCCGATTCCAGTGATTTTGTTAGATTCCGTGTCGGGTGCATTGATCGCGGGAAATTATAATTTTCGAAGTCTTACTGGATATAGTAAGGATAACATCCACAATTTAAGACTGGAGGATTTGTTTCCCGGTTTGGAGGAAATGGGCGATTGGTCCTCTCCGACAAGATCTCCGGAGACGATGCTTCGTGTGGATCAAGCGAAGATGAAGTTGAGAGACAAGTCCGAAATGGATGTTTCTCTCAGTATCACTGCGTTGTTCGAAAGGGCTAGAAAAATCTATCAGGTTCATATCTTGTATGATACTGAGAAAAAGGAAACGGAACGAGCCAAGCACGAATTTATTTCGAATATCAGCCACGAGTTACGTTCTCCTATGACGAATATTCAGGGCTATTTCGAACTTCTGAGAGTGGAAATCAATACTTTGTTATCTAAGGATCAAAGTGGGATGTTGGATGTGATTGAAAAGAATATAAAACGTCTTAATCATCTCATTGAAAATCTCTTAAAATTCGAGGAAGTTCAGGGAGAAGACAATTCCGGTCTTGTTGAAAACTTCGATCCCGCTTTGGTCATTGAAGAGGTAGTTTATTCAAACGAACCTTCCGCAAAAGAAAAAGGATTGGGTGTAGAGCTAAGTTTGATCAAAAAGTTGAAAGTACGCGGGATCCGTTTCGAATTTTCTCAGGTGATAACGAACCTTTTCGTAAATGCGATCAAGTATACGGAAAAGGGAAAAATCGAGATGACGATGGCCGAGTTCGGTGGAGAGAGGGTAGAAATCAACATCAAAGACACAGGAGTTGGGATCGATCCGAAGTATGTCGAAAAGGTATTCGAACGATTTTTCCGAGTTCCAAATGATCGAAACAAAAGAGTCGGAGGTACCGGATTGGGGCTTCCGATTTCCAGAACCATTCTCCACAAAATGAACGGGGAAATTACTCTTGAATCCAGAGTAGGAGGAGGAAGTAGTTTCAAAATTTCCCTCCCGTTACAACCATCGTCGGCTTCCAAATGAATAGAAAAATAATATATTCAATTATCATAATTTTCTTAATTTTTTCGGTTTATCTCTTTTTTTTCAATGAAGAAAATCCTGTCGTAAAAGATTCTCCTGAGGATGAAAAACTAAAAAGTGGACTCAGCCGAAGTACGGTAATGAGGCAAGAAGATTCCCTCTTTGAATCCGGAAATTTCTTGGATTTTTCCGGATCAGAGGAATCGGAAAAATTGGCTGTTTCAAACGGAGATATCACTTCTATCGACGATGAGGTTCCGACAGCGGGCGGATATTCGAGTTTATCTTTTGAAGAAAAAGAAAAAATTCGAAAAGAAGTAATTCAAAAGGTCAAACCTCTCGCGGAACGTTTCCCTGATAATACTCTGATTCCTAGAGAGTTAACCGAAGAACAGGAGGAAAAGCGGAAAAAAGACGAAGAGAAACTGGATAAAATTCGCGGGGTTTTGTTGGAAGGAGGGGAAGTCGCCAAGTCTGAGATGGAATTTTATCTGGATTCTAAGATCAAAAAGTCGAATGATATGACTGAAATTTTGGAATACAGTATGAAATTTTTCAAGGATTCCGGCAAATCTTATCCGGACACTTCTATGAAAATCATCGAAGATCGTCTACAATCTCTTCGGGAAAGTAAAGACGAGTTGTTAAATGCAAAGAAGAATTTGGAATCAAATTGATCGCTTTTGTTTGTGTGGATTGAGTCGTCGACTTTTTACGTTTCGAAAATACCGAAGGAAAAATTCTAAATTCTTTTCATCCTTGATTTCGATTTTTGTTTAGTGTTGGTTTTCTTTTTCGATTTTGTCTTTTGAAACGTTTTTTTCGGGACGGCTTGTTGTTTTTTCTCAGAGGCAAGTCTTGGAAGTTTCATCCCGGAAATAGTATATGCAAGTTCGATCAATTCCTCTATACCGAGAACTTCTATGATATGAATGTTTTTCTTAAAACCCAGAGTCCTTAAAAAAACCAAAAGATTTTGGACTCCAAAGGCTTCGATCAGTTTTGGAATATCTCCGATTCCTCTTTTACGAATCCAGATTCCGGATTGTTCCGGGGTCAATTCTTGAACGATCGGAATCAATTGAATGGGGGGAATTCTCAAAGAAAGTTCTATGAAGTTCTGAATTCCCACTTCGTTTAACAATGCGATGGATTTTTGAGTTCCTATATTTTTTAGAAGTTCCGCGGCTGATTCTTTACCGGTTTTAAGAGACATTTCTGCAATGTCCATGGCTGGAATCGACGTGGATAAAAGAATAAGATCGTCCATTGGAATGGTATTTGCAAAATACGTAATGTTTTGGGGCGGGACCGTCGAAAGAAGTGCTACCAAGGTCTTTTCCGGAATGCGATTCAAGAATTCGACGATCGTTTTTTCGTCCAGGTTCTGACTGATGTATAGGAGCGTTTTATGGTCCACTTTTTCGGAGAGGGAATAGAGCTTCTCATAACCGAGCGAACGAAACAACTGGAAAGATTTTCCAGTACCTAGTTTATCCAGATATTCTAAAGCTTTTCCGATCTGGTTGATCACTTTCTTCATGCAAGCATATCCTCCAGAAGTCCGGCTACGAGTTCAGTCAATGGTTTTTGTTTGTGAATAGCAAGGATGTTTTCAGCGGTTGTTTTGGAAACGGAATCCCTGAAACGAATATATTCCTTGTCGGAATAATCTAGAAATTCTTTCAAAGTTTCTCCTCTGTATTCGTTTAGGACTGCGTCTCTGAGATTCTCGTAGAATTTTTCTATATTCTTTTCGAGAAGGGGATCACTAGAAACCGCTTTCCGTAATTTTTCAAGATGTTTTCTGAAATCGGCGGATTCCAAATGACCCAGATCGGAAAATCCGGTTTGGAAAAAAATTTTCAACGTGTTGGAAATAAGAATTTTACCGGCTTCGCTTTCGGAAGAATTATGCAACATTTCCGCAATCTTTTCCGTAAAGCTAGGCAGTAAGGTTGTAAGAAACCCAGAAATTTGTTTTTCGAAACCCGCCGCTTGAAACACACCCGCAAAAGGATTGAGCCTTTTATTAAATTCCACTAATATCTTTTCAAGACCTAACGAGAACATCTCTTGGATCGGCGATTGACCGAGGATCTTCATCAGGAAAAATTTGGATGGGGCAGCTACGGTTCCGGTGGCGAATTCCAAAATTGCTTCCTGCGTTTCCTGGCTCATCGTTTCGGATACCGAGTTGAAAGGAAGAGCCGTTTGGATGTTGACCCCTTGCAGGATGATTTTCATTTTATCTTCCGGAATTCGAAGTCCAGCAACGGGCTCCAAAGACAAGGAAATTTTTTCTGGCATTAATTCTTTGAGAGTGGAATCAAAGAAGGTGTCCAAAACTCGATTGATACTTTTCTGAACTTTCTTGGGATTTTCGACCCAGGCTTTTGCTGCAGACCGGTATTTTTTTTTCGGAAAGAATAAGCGTTTCCAAAATCCCATTTCGATTCGTGTTCCTCGATTAAGTTAAAGAAAGAAGAATCTTGTCCAACTCCGGTTTATGGTAGGTGAGTTGATTCGCGTGATACAAAAATTCGTTTTTCTTTCTAAGGTTTCTCGTGTCTCCGTCCTTATAAAGAAGTTTTTCGGTTCCGAATACTTCTCCATTCCCGTCGAGTTTTAGAAGTTTATTTTCCAGACCTTTGTTTAATATATGTTGAAAGGTTTCTTCTAAATGAGAGCTGAACAATTTTCCGGAAACATAGATTTTTTTTCCCTTCTTTTTTATCTCGTCTGCAAAGTTTTGTAAACGTTTGAAAAGTATTTCCTTACCGACCGTAGTTTCGGTTCCCAGTCGCATTAAAATCATCGAAAGAAGATTTCCGGAGGTCACCACATAATTCTTGCCTAATTTTTCTTTTACAATGTTCGTTACTTCGTCGTTGCTTGCGTTTTCGGAAATGTCGAAAGTTTCCCCGTAGGCGATATGAAGTTGGGTCTTTTTTGCAGAAATATAATCGTATGTAAGGGTAAAAGAAATAAAATGAATGTCTTTGATCTTCGTGCGGATGAAGTAAACACCTCTCTTGATTTGATTCAGATAACCATCTTGATTGAATGTTCCTTCCGGGAATAGAAACAGGTTTCTTCCAGAAGTCACTTTCTCGACTAAAACGTTCCATTCCTGATCGACCATGTTCCTCAATTCTCCACTTTTTAAGAGTTCTCTTGCATTATCGCGAAACGGACGTTTAACGGGAAAACATCCGATGTATCTTAATAATACCGGTATCAGGTTTGTTTTGTCTATCAGTCCGAAGATAAGTCTTAAAGTTCCTTTAGGCCGAAATTCTTTGACTAAAAAATTTTTTTTTAAAATATCCTCTCTCGCCGGGATCGCAAACTTAATTTTGGGTTGAATCGCTCTGTAAATTACGGAGAGTGCGGGAACGTCTCCTTCCTCTACGTGATTTCCTATAATAACGGTAGGATAATACGCATTTAAGACCTGGTCGCGATTGTTTTCCGAAAAATATTCGTCGATGGAATCAAATAAGATTCCTCTGGTTTTATATACGAGACCGATTAGTCGATCGTAGGTTTTTGTAGAATAAACGATTTGAGTTGTATTTGGATCTTTGGGAATAGCGGAGGTCTCTTGCATGCGGCCCTTGGGATTGTTTTCGAATACAGGTTACGCTAAGGAAGGAAGAGTTTCTAGTCTACCACAATCCTACAAATGGATTCGCTGATTCTCGTTGTGATTTCGTAGTTGATCGTATGAGTTCGATCCGCAATATCGTCCGCCGTGATTAGTTCTTCTCCGTCTTGGCCAATGACCGTGACGATGCTCCCCACATCCGCTCCGGGGATATGTGTAACGTCCAACATCGTCATATTCATACAGATTCGACCGATGATTCTCGCTCTTTTGCCGAGAATCAACATGTCTCCGTTACTCGAAAGTTTTCGATCGAGTCCTTCGTAATAACCGATCGGAACAATCGCTACTTTCGTAGGATACGAGGTTTGAAAGGTGGAACCGTAACCGATATAACTGTTGGCGGGATGATTTTGGATGTGAACGATACGGGTTTTCCAGGAAAGGATCGGACTCAGTCGGAAATTTTTATTTCCGTTGAGGTTTAAGGAAAGTCTGGTTTGTATGCTCGGCCAGAGCCCGTATAAGGAAATTCCCACTCTAACCATTTCGTAGTGGGCGTAGGAGAACAGCATTGCGGAAGCGGAGGCACACATATGTCGGATTAAATTTTTGTAACCGAAGGACTCCGCGAGTAAAACCGCTTTCTCGAACTTTTGAATCTGCATTAGGGAATACTTATGTTCTAAAACGTCTTCTGTGCTTGCAAAATGAGTGCAGATTCCGTCGAGAGCAATGCCAGCTTTTTTCAATTCCCCTAATGTGTATTTTAAGGTTTCTCCGTGATTTCCTAATCTTCCCATTCCCGTATCGATCTTGAGATGGAGTTTTGGAGAGGGGTTCAATGAGGAAAAAATTCGAGCCGTTTCCGGTCTTGAGAATATGATCCAGAAATTGGGATCGGATAGAGCTTCTTTCTGTTGTTCCGGGTTCTGAATTTCTCCCATGATTAGGATTGGAATTTTCGGATCGATCTTTCTGATACTCTGGGCTTCTTCGATTGAGTTGACTCCAATGCGTGAAACACCTTCTTCGATGCAGAGTTTAGCCATCAGATCCGTTCCGTGACCGTATGCGTTCGATTTTAAGATTGCGGTAAGAATAGAACCCGGGCGTAAAATGGAACGAAAACTATTCAGATTATTACTCAGAGAACGTTTTGAGATTTCGATCCAGGAAGAGGCAGTTTCTTTCATCGAATTTCAGCCAAAGACTTTCCTACCAGAATTAATGTCTTGCAAATTCTTCCTATAGTTTTTTATTTACTGGATTGGAAAATCGGATGTTTTGAAAAAAATGTGCGAGAGGCCCGGATGAAATATAAGATAGTTCAACAATTTCCCGTCCCATTGAAGGACCTTTTAAAAGCAAGGGAAGATCGTTATAAATATTTGGATAAATTTCCAGAGTTGAAAAATGT
>NZ_CP024872.1:207500-247500 GCF_000306675.2 Leptospira mayottensis 200901116 | reverse complement strand
GAAACAGAGACTATGGTTGTTCGTGAGCATCGTATTCACTTTACGGATTGTTCGTTATATCTTACTAACATTTGTCTTGATTCGATCGTAAAAATTTGTTTTCAATCGATCCGTTTGTATGTAGGTCTCGGCGAATCTTTGATTCGGAAATGGAGACTTCATTCTTCAATCCTAATAATTTAACTTGAGAATTTTAATTTCTTTTTCTTCGAAACGGATCGTATCTTTAAGAACCTGAAACTTTTCCGCGGAAAATGGATTTTGATGGTTACGAATTTCCGTTTTCAATTTTAGAATTTCTTCATATAAATTCAAAATTTCCAGAATGTTTTCCGTCGCTTCTTTACGATAGAGTCCGCGCACCATCGCGATTAGTCTTGCAGGAATATCCGAGTGAACAACTTCAATCCAACTAATGTCTTCGATTTCGTGGAAAATCCAACTTTGAAGATAAAGAGCCACGAGTCTTTCCATTCTCATAATCTCTTCTTTGGTGTTTCTCGAAGAGATACTTTTGTAGAAACGATATCTTTTTTTCAAATGTTTTCCGGCGGCGATGGGATCTATAGCAAGACCTTTGAGTTTTGCCCATTCCCTCGTTAAGGAAGGAAAGGATTCTTTTCCGTAAAAGGGTTCGCCTAACTCGCAAATATGAACGGCGGAAGGTTCGAAAACGCGAAGTCTTGCGAAAAAAGAATCCGTATCCGCGGTGACTAACTGGACGGGAGCGATTTCTTCCAGGGGACTTAGGATGGCATTGATTTCTCTCAAAAAAGTGCTCTTTAACTGATCACTCGGATCGGCTAAAAGAAAAAAATTGAAATCAGACGAATTCCGAAAATCTCCCCTTTGCCTAGATCCGTAAAAAAGGATCTCGAAGGGTTTTAGGGAAAACACGGTTTGCAGATTTTGTTTGATCGACTCCATCTTCCCTCTCTTATTCAAAAAATAATTTCATTCTCGAAAGATTCTCAAGAATCGCGTCATAAGCCCGATCTCTTTCTTCCGAATTCCGAAACGGTAGGGATTTGATATGATTCAGATCGTTGTAGATGATCTCGATTGAATTAGAAGAGGGATTTTTCTTGATCGTGGATATATAATCCAGGTTGATGATTTCAGAATCTCCCAGTTTCAACCACATACCAGATCCTTGCAAAGGATAGGATATGGATTTGTACAGAATTGGTCAAGAAGACTAAAAAATTCTTAGTCCTTTACGAATATTTTCATGAAATTCCTTTCCAAGAGAAGTCGGATTTTCTCCGGAATCGTTTCTAACATCCGTTTCAAAGACGAAAATAAAGGACTCTTTTTGCCATTCCCAGCGAATATAACAATGTCCGTTATGAATTCCGGTTAAAACGCTG
The DNA here is from genome assembly GCF_000306675.2 of Leptospira mayottensis 200901116. Lineage (NCBI taxonomy): Bacteria > Pseudomonadati > Spirochaetota > Leptospiria > Leptospirales > Leptospiraceae > Leptospira > Leptospira mayottensis. Next base: position 246,130 of record NZ_CP024872.1, on the reverse strand, counting down.
GCCCTTGAGTCGTTTGGCATGGAAAAATATTGATATTGTTTGTTTTTAAGTGAATTTAATTCCTCGGCGGTGAGGATGTGTTTGAAATCGATCTGGTTGTCTTCCGTATAAGAGGAAGCCTTGATTCTTTCGAATTTGCTCGCTGAAGTATGGATCGTAAAATCGTAGAACAATCCCCTCGCAAACAATCTACCGGATTCGTAAAGGGTGACTCCTTCGGAAGTGTCATAAACCACGTCATAGTTGAGTCTGAGGTATCTCGGAGTTTCGATTGAAGATGCCGCTTTTTTACTTTCCGGAGTTTTGCAGATGGTAAGAAATCCAAATGCCAAACATAGAACGATTTCGGGGAAAAGTTTTAAAACAATGGGACCGTCCTTGAGTTTAATAACTGATTTCATAAAGTTCGTCCTGATAATTTCGAAAGACGTAAGAACGATCCGTTTTTTCCGTCAGATAAAAAGTTGGAAGCGGGACCTTACCTCCACCTCCGGTTAAATCCACTACATATAGTGGAACCGATAAACCGGAAATTCTTCCTCGGATCTGTTTCATAATTTCGACTCCTCTTTCAATTTCGACTCGAAAATCTCCGCTTCCCAAAACCTCGTCGCACTGATGTAGATAATAAGGTTTGATTCCGATAGCGGTTAATCCATAGAAGAGTTCCTTTAACGTTTCAGCTGAATCGTTGATTCCTTTTAAAAGGACGCTTTGGTTCAGAACTATCGCATTCCCTTCTTGGATCAAAAGGGAAATTCTTTCCTGAACGAGAGGGGTGATCTCTTTTGGGTGATTGAAATGGGTGACCAAATATATCGGGAAATGTTTTTTAAGAACGGAACATAGCGAAGAATCGATTCTCATCGGAAGTGTAACTGGATATCTGGAATGAATTCTCACTTGATTGATATGCGAAATGGATTTTAATTCTCGCAGGAGATAATCCAATTTTTCATCGGAAAGATTAAGAGGATCTCCTCCGGAAAGAATCACTTCCTTGATTTCTTTATGTGATCGAAAATAAATCAGAGCCTGATCCCATTCTTCCCTGCCGGGTGTGTGTAAGGATTTACTGACCTTTCTTTTGCGGGTGCAGAATCTGCAATAAACCGCACATACATGCGATAGATACCAAAGTGCACGATCTGGATATCTGTGTGTAACTCCTTTCACAGGCATGTAGATTTCTTCCGCAAGAGGATCCTGTCTTTCAAAACCGTTTCGGATCAATTCTTCCTGATGTGGAACAATCTGGAGCCGGATCGGACAGTTCGGATCTTTTGTATCTGCGAGATTTAAATAATAGGGCGTAACGGAAAATTCGAAAAACTCGGAACAAGCTTCGAAGGAGAGAGTCTCTTTTTCAGTAAGTTCAAGATGTTCGGATAACTGCGTTTGTGTTTTGATTCTATTTTGAATCTGCCATTTCCAATGTAACCACTCCGAAGAAGTTTCTAAATCGGATAAAGATGGATAAAAAGTGGAACTGGACATGAAGAATTGACTCCGGATTTGGCTCTACTAAAATCCTCCTATCGTCGTTCGAGGAGTCAATTATATATCTTTTAGCGAATAGAAAGTCACATAGGGATTTTCCATACTTTGTTGTGGGATTAGCGAATAGTTCTTTTTGCTTGTCTATTTTTTGACTTCGACTTCTACGGTCGGAAGGGTTCCTCTTAAATACCCGCTTTTGAGAACCGTCTTCTGTCCTTCTTCACTTGTAACGTAGGTGATGAAATTATCTATCTTTTGTCCGTGATCGGAAAGATAGAACAAATAGAGTCCTCTGGAGAGTTCATACTTTCTGTTATACACGTTTTCGATGTTAGGAATCACGAAAGGACCTTTTCCAGAAAGAGAATATTCTAAAGCGCGTACTCTGCCTTTGTTTTCAAAGAGAGCGCTTCCCATTCCCATAAATCCGATCGCATTCGGGTTGGAATCAATTGCCACAGTCATTGCGTCATTGTCCGCTACGATTTTAGCGGTTTTGGAATATACCAAATTCTTTCTTGTCTCGAAGTTTTTAATCCCTAAATCTTTTTGTTTGAGAACGTGAGTTTCAAAGTAGGCCGCGGTTCCGGATTTGTCGTTTCGAATCAATACGTCTATCTTTCCGGGTTTACCCCCTATCTTGGACCAGTCCGTGATTTCTCCCGCAAAAATTTTAGACGCCTCTTCCAAGCTGATTCTGCGAATCGGATTGGATGGATGAACAATGATTGCAATTCCGTCATAGGCGACCACAAGTGATTCGAACTTACCTTTGGAATTGAATTCCTTGAGCTCCGCTTCTGTAAGAGGCCTACTGGCTGCGGCAATGTCCGTTTTGTCTTGAAATAATTTTTCGATTCCTTCGATCGATCCTCCGCCGTGAACCACCACTTGAAATTCCGATTTCTTGCGTGAATATTCCAAACCGATCATCTGAAGCATTACGTGCATCGTCTCCGAACCGGTGACCGTGATCGTTTCTTTTGGCTTACAATTTCCGGCAAGCATGCCGACGATTGTGATAAAAATCATAAACTTGAATTTCATACGCTTGTTTTTACGTTCCTATGAAAAGTTGCCCGGGATACTGTTTCCCGTATAAAAAAAGTCCATTACAATTCGGGATTGAATTATTACAAATTCATACGCCGTTGCCGTCTTACGTCCAAGATACATGAAGAGAATGAGGCACCTACTACTCGGACGCATGAAAATAGTATCAAAAATTAACGGACGGTTTTTGCAAAGATATAGAAGCGCTCACAAAATTGAGGCGAATCCAGAATTGTTGGTTTTTTTGAAGAAGATCTAACATTCTAAATTTTGAAACAAACTTATTACAGCGTTCTTTTCATGCGTCTATTGCTCACTCCTTGAATTCAATGAAACGCTCTTTACGGATTGCGTGAATGTCTCTTTATGGATCGGATCGGCATTCAGGCCGTTCGAAGAACTCAACAGAACGGGCTCCTACGGGTCGTCGTTCTGGGTGTCTTTTTCTTGACAGGGGGCCCGTTTCAAAAGAAATAGAAAGGGGCAAATTATTTTAGGAAAATCCATGATTCTTGGTATCACAGAAGTAAAAAAAGGTATGGTTCTCAAAGTAGAAGGAGATCTTTACTCGGTCGTTAAAACTGAATTTGTAAACCCGGGTAAAGGTTCGGCTTTTATCAGAACGAAGCTTAAAAGTCTTACCAAAAGCAGTTCGATTGAGCGTACTTTCAAAGCGGCGGAAAAATTAGAGAGCGTCGAATTAGAAAAACGAAATATGACCATCTGCTACACCGAAGGGGACGATATCATCTTCATGGATTCCAACGATTTCGAACAAATGCCGGTGTCTAAAGAATATGTGGAAGACATTCTTCCTTTTTTAAAAGAGGAAACTCCAATGGAGGTTACTTTCTACGAAGGAAAACCGATCGGAGTGATTCCCCCGAACTTTTCCATTCTTGAAGTGACTTACGCCGAAGAAGGTCTCAAAGGAGACACGTCCGGTACGGCTCAAAAAAGAGTTACCGTGGAGACCGGAGGAGAAATCAACGTCCCAATATTCGTAAAGCAGGGGGATATCATTAAAATAGACCTGCGGGATCTCACTTACGTGGAAAGGGTCAGTAGATAACAGGCTGCGGAGATTTTTATGGCAACTATAGTACGACAAAAAGGTTTGGCGCCGATAGAGGAAACGAGCGAAGTAAAATCCTTTCTTAAAGAAAGAGGAATTGATTACGATCACTGGAAAGTGCCGTCTAACGCAGTGAATTTGACAGATAAGGAAGTGCTTGCCGATGTCGAAAAAGAGGAACTTTTAAAAAAACTGGATGATCGTTTCGAAACTCTCAAAGAAAAGGAAGGTTACCAATCTAGAGACCTGATCGTATTACATCCGAACATTGCGGGATTAAACGACATGCTTGCTAAATTCGACCGAGTTCACTATCACACCGACGAGGAGGTGAGATATATCGTGGATGGTTCCGGCGTTTTCGGTTTTGTATTGAAAGGCGAGAAGTTTCTTGTTCATGTCGTAAAAAACGATTTTATCTCCGTTCCAAGAAACACGAATCATTGGTTTTATTTGGACGATAAAAAAAGAATCAAAGCGGTTCGTTACTTTCAGGATATGAGCGGTTGGGTGCCGAACTACGTGGAAGAGACCAATTCCTTGGACTAATATGTCCGTCAAAAAACAACTGGAAAGGCTCTCTGCATTGGGGGCTACTTACCATAAGAACGGATGGATGCCAGGAACCGCCGGTAATCTTTCCGTCCGAATCTTAGGTGAATCCGGCTTCTGGGTGAGCGGAAGTGGTCTGGATAAGAACACATTAAACAAACGTAATTTTTTATACGTCGATCTGGAATCGGGTCAACTTTCCGCTTCGAAAAATACCAAGGCGGAAAAAGGACTCAAGCCTAGCGCCGAAACTTCGATCCATAGGGCCGTTTATCGTGCGTTAGGCGATATTGGTTGTGGGTTGCACGTCCATACTCTGGAATCTAATCTGATTCGTACGAACACTTCCCAGCATCGACCGGTTGCTCTTTTGGAACTTCCCGCGATTGAAATTCTGAAAGCGTACGGAATTTGGGAAGAAAACCCTAAGGTTTATGTTCCTGTGATCTACAATTTTCCGAATGTACAGGATATTTCAGACTGCCTTGAAAGTTATCTGAAAAAATATAAATCTGTTATTCCGTTCTGCATCATCGAAAAACACGGGATTACAGTATGGGGAAAGGATACAGTTCAAGCAAATCGAAACTTGGAAGCGACTGATTTTATACTCAAATATATGATATCCTCAGGAAATTTGTCTAATCTGGAAGGAAAAAAGAATCTCCCTACTACAGAAAATAATATTTCGGAGTCTGATCGTCAGGAAGTGTATTTTGCGGAATTCCCGGTTTATCCAACTACATTTTTGTAATAGAGAGGATTGATTTTGTCTTCAGAAAAAGAAAACAATCTAATACTCGTTGCCGGAGCCGGTTCAGGAATTGGAAAGTCCGTATTAGAAAATCTGAATCTATTGGATCAATCCGCGATCGGAGTTTCGAGGACGGGGGAGGTTTGGAAACTGAGCAATGACTTCCCGTCTGGAAGAAACTTTCAGTGTAATCTTTCTAGACAATCGGAGGTCCTTGAATTTGTTACGGCCTTGAAAAAACGGACTTTTTCCTTAGCAGGAGTTTATTTTACTTTTGGAAGCGGCTTATTCAAGCCCGTAGGACAAATTGCATTAGAAGAATGGAATGCACATTTTGTTCTCAATCTGAATTCCCTTTTTTTGCTTACAAAAGAAATACTTCCTCTTCTAAAACCGGGTTCATTTTTGTGTTATCTTTCTTCGACTGCGGGATATCAGGGTTTTTCGAATTCTACGGCTTATTGTGCAAGCCGACATGCCATTGCAGGTTTTGCAAAAGCTCTCCGAGAAGAATTGAAATCGAAAGGAATTCGGGTTATCACCGTTTATCCAGGTGCGGTGTATACGGAAATTTGGAGAGGTAGAGAAGGATTCGAGCAGGAGGATATGATTCCGGTTGACGATTTCGGGAAATGGCTCGCGACACTTTCTATCTTACCGGATACTGTTTATCCGGACGAAATACATTTGCTTCCTCGTAAAGGAATCTTATAAGATTCAATTGTAAATACCTTCCCGTGTAATGTTATAAATATAAAAAAGTTGATGAGAAATTCTTTGAGAGAGTGCGGTGACAAGATCAAGATTAAGTCGGAAAAAATCGGAGTTTAGGCTCCGATTTCTTCTTCGGCTTCTTCTTCGTTCATCAATTCTTTGAGTTCGTTGTAGGCTTTTTCTTTTTCCTGAACTCCGGTCTTTTTGATCGCTTTACGAAGTACGTTTTCCCATTGTTTTATGGGAAGATTTGCCTGAATGTCTTCTAAAAGTTCCAAGATCGCGATGTCATCCCCGGTATTGAAAATTTCTGTCGCGTCGTAGCGAAAGAGTGCCGACAACTCGTCGATATAAACTCCTACACTATTTCCTTTTCCAGAGGCGAGCCTCTTTTCTTGAAGTTGAACCTTTTTTTCTGCCTTGCGGAGGTCTCTTTCTCTTCTTTCCAGTTCGGTGCGTTTCATAGAAAAACCCTCAAGTATAGCTGATAAGCCAGTTTTTTACGGGGGCCTTTCATGTATAGGAGATTCCCGGGACGTGCCCCCCAGGACCGGTCTTGAAAACGCTTGTGATTAAATTCATTTTTTCTGTACTATAATAGACGAAGCAAACGAACGGAACGTTATACCTTAAGACACGGAGAATCGGCTTCTGACTTGCCAAAACTTCGTTTACTTTGAATAAATTGAAAGAATTCCCGACGCAAATCTGACGAAAATGTCGAAAGTTTTTGAAATCTTTGCTGCTCAAGTGCTACGAAGAAAAGGTAAGGCGTATTCAGTTTTTATAACTACGCCGGAAAAAACGTAAGTGTGTTTCGGATACTCTATAAATCATATCCTCTCTGGTTGAAAACTCCGGCCGCGATTTTCCTATTCGAATTTTAATCTCGAAAGAGGGCTTTCGCTTTATAAATGGCTGTGACATCTGTCATGATAATTCCTAATCCGTCGACGCCTTACGTTCGTTATAATTGTGTTCCGGAAAAAATTCTCTTTTGTTACCTTTGTTCTTCGGCTTTCGCTTTTTCCATTGCCTGTCGGATGATTTCCGTCGCTTCCCGTTCTACTTGTATTTCTTTTTCTCTTGTAGGGGATCTTTGGGAATTCATGTTTTCGATGATTTTATAATCTTTCATGTATGAATCCATCCTTGAGTATTGAAGATACAAAAGTACGATCGTAAATAGGGAAAGTACAATCACGGTTCTTTTTACGGGAGCTTTTAGATAAGAAGTCAAAGCAAGAAAAAATAAAAACGGAACGTATATGGTAAAAGCGATTCCGATCCACATTCCCAGATAAATGTGAATCAAACCGCCGAAGCTTTGCAGAAATAGTATCGCCCAAGACACGCTTAAAACAGCGGTGCTGGCCCTGAGGTTTTGTTTCCAACCGGTATTTCCTCCGCAGATCCAAGAGAAAAACATATAAAGAAAACCTAAAATAGGAAAAATAATAAGACTCGCGAACAAATACGCCGTAGGCATTTCAAAAAATAAAAAAGCCAGGGATGGACTAGGGAATCCATTCGGAATGAGTAAAGTCATGCTGATTACTGCAGCCGCGTATAAAAAACCCATGTAAACTAAACAACGAAGATATAAGGAAATCAGGGATTCTTCGGGAGCTTTAGAAAGATCCTTAAAAAAGGAAACCGGTTTTATTAAAACTTCTCCGGTTTCTTCAATTGCGTTCATAAAAGAAAACTTGCGCATTGGAGTTTCACACAGGTTTTTTTCTAAAAACCTACGTGGCAAGAGGAAAAGAATTCGAGCGTCGTTTATATGTTTCTCCATATCCAACTTAGCAACGTCGTGTGCACAGTTATCAACCCTTGGATAATTTGAGCCACGACCAATGTCGTGACCGTCTGGTTAGAAGCGCCGACCATAACGATGTCTTCACCGCCGTCGTCTTCTCCAAAACCGAGAGAAAATGGATCCGGAGTCAACAGAGTAGGCACCGGCATTAAAATCGTTTGCGCCGGGTTCGAATCGTTTAAAAAATCGAAAGTCAGATATATTTGATCCGGTCTTTGGACCGCACCCCATTGGCTAGAGCCAAGTTGTAAAGTACCGTCGCTCGTATATCCTTTCTCGTTTGTCACCTGGAATACATAAACCCCATAGGGTCCCTCTCCGCTATCGGTAACGTTAGTAGAACTCAAAATACAGGAAACCAGCTGACCATCGGCTTGAAGTGTATAAGGGAGAGTGGGGCCGTTATTGATAGCGTACCAACCGTTGTTTCCCGAAGGAATCACTGGGGTAAAACTAATCACTTCAACTGACCAATTACTCGGTAAACCATCTAAGTTTACTGTACAGGTTAGTTTACCCACCGCTTCCACATTCGAAGAATCTTGTTTTTCTAAACTCGTGTTTTTTTCAGTTTCCATTTTATTTTCCTTAAAAATTAATTTTGAAAAATCGTAGCCAAATAAAAATAAATCCTGAATAATTCAACCACTTTGACAAACTAACCATATTTTGAATTGATTCTGTATTGAGAAATTTCGCAATTTCTAAGAGTGAGCAACGATTTACCCTCGAAAAGAAGCAGCCTAACACGTAAAAAGCGGAATATCTTTCTAGTTAATTAACGTGAATTCGGCATAACAAATGCGAAAACGATTGTAGTAGAAATTTCAAAGGAATTGGAATATTATATTTCGATTCGTAGGAAGAAACATTAAGTTCAAACGTACTCGCGAGCCATTTTAGTTATGAAGTTTGCAAGGATTCACCCAAACTTTCTTATATCGAATTCAAGTTAATTATTATAAAATTAGAATAATCTAAATTTAGATCCAAAAAATTGAGATCATTCGGAAGACTTTCCCTGCATATATTCTTCCAAGTAAGTATGATCAGTATAATCCAACATTTTCGTAAAATGAACATAATCCCTTTCATAGCCTAAAATCGTTTCAAGTGGTTTAAAAATATTCAACCCCGCGCTGATTTCAATGTCGCTTCCTCTGAATTGAAGCGGGTGTTCGTATCCGGCAGCGTGTGTAACCGAAAGAACTTCCCTTCGAAGTCCTTTGATATAGTTCGCGTTCCGTTCCGCTTTGAGTTCTATATCGAGACCGGCTTGTAACCAACGGTTTTGAGTCGCGACTCCCGTGGGGCAGTGATCTGTATGGCAACGTTGGGCTTGGATACAACCGATGGACATCATTGCTTCCCTGGCTATGTTGATGAGGTCACAACCCATCGCGAACGCTACGATAGCTCTATCAGGAAATCCTAATTTACCACTTCCGACCCAAGCCATTCTTTCGGAGAGTTTTTCTTTCTGAAAGACTTGATAAACTCTCGCAAACCCGACCTTGAAAGGAAGAGAAACGTGATCTGCAAAGGCTAACGGAGCCGCTCCTGTTCCACCTTCTCCTCCGTCGATCGTGATAAAGTCCGGACCCTTGCCGGTTTGTTTCATTCTTTCCGCGAGTTCGTTCCAAAAATGAATTTCGCCAATTGCACTTTTGATCCCGACCGGAAGTCCGCTCGCGGAGTGAAGTCTTTCGATAAAGTCGATCAGTTCGTTTACGGTTCCGAATTCGGAATGTGCGTTAGGTGAAACACAATCTCGTCCTAAGGGAACTCCCCTGATGCTCGCGATCTGTTGGGTCACTTTTTTTCCGGGAAGAATTCCTCCCTTGCCGGGTTTGGCGCCTTGGGAAAGTTTGATTTCTATCATCCTTACTTGAGGATTTTCTTGAATTTTTTGACCGAACAAATCCAGGGAGAAATTTCCTTTTTCGTCTCTTGTCCCAAAATATCCGGTTCCGATCTGCCAAACGATATCGCCACCTAACTTGTGATAGGGGCTGATTCCACCTTCCCCCGTATTTTGATAACAGTGTGCCATCATCGCTCCCTTGTTGAGAGCGGAGACCGCGTTTTTACCGAGAGATCCGTACGACATCGCGGAAATGTTCACCACGGAAGGAGGACGAAACGGTTTTTTACGATTATGAAATTCTCCGATGACCTTGAGGCAGGGAATCATGGAAGTATCGTTTTTGAGATGTTTTACTTTGGATTCGGGAAATGGAAATGCGCTGTGTTTGATGATCGGATAACCGGCTTCGTACAAAAGTTCAGTGGTTCCGAAACCGAAGTTGTTATTTTGTTTTTTTGCGGTCGCGTAAACCCAAGAACGTTCTGCTCTACTAAAAGGCATCTCCTCTTTATCATTAGCAACCCAGTACTGACGTAGTTCAGGACCGATCATTTCAAAAAGGTAACGGAGTCTTCCTACAAGAGGGAAGTTATGTTTGATCGCGTGTCTTCGCTGAAAGATGTCGTGCAGAAACGCTATGATAGTGTAAGTTCCGATCGCATAAAACGAAGAAGACCAAGGATTTTCCGAAATAAACTGCAAGATAGTAGAATAGTCGGGAATTTGCATCCAGCAATTTTGCACCTTTTGAAAACGTTCCGCAAGAAATATTTTTACTGAAGGAAGGATTCTTATTGGTGTTTGTAGATAAATTCTTTCGAGAATTCTCCACGTTTATTCATTTTGGCTCCGATAAAACGGAAGTCGTCTTGTAGTACGAAACTATTGCTCTTTACCCAGTCACCCGTATTGATAATTTTTAAATGAGGAATGCAAAGAAAATCGTGTGTATGCCCGGAAATAAGAACTCTGTCGCTTTGATGTGTGATTCTGGAAAGACGTTCGTAGTATTTAAGAATTTCTTCCGTAGTGGTGGGGTCTTGTCGGTTTAAATGTTTTTGGTAAAAGGCTTCCGAAAAACGGAACAGATTTGGAAGGAATAAGGCAATCGCATGTAGAAAACGTAATATAAAAATCGAACCTATCCAAGTGAAACGATTGTATTGTCCCTGGTGTCCGTGAACCACGATCAACGTTTCGTTTTCGATTTTTTTACAAATCTTCCAATTTTTTTCCCGAAGATATCTTTCGATTTTGGGAGGGAGGTTCATGAGATAGGAAGTTGAATCGTGATTTCCCACGATGTAGATTTTGTTTCCGTTTAACGCGGATAAGGAATCTAATCTATCGAAGAGTTTGTTGAATTTTTTCTTACTTTTTTTGAGTTTGCGTGCGGCGCTGAAAAACCAATTTTCTATGATATCTCCCACGAGATAAATATTCTTAAAACGAACGTTTTTCTTTTTTAGATAATCCAAAAACTGGAATAGTTCCTTGTGTTTGTGGGATTTTATCTTCTTATTCAGAAGGTAATGGACGTCCGAAAGAAAAATTCCTTCATAGATTTTATTTTTCTCGAATTTCATCGCAACCAGGTTTTAAAATCAAACTAAAAAGAAAAAGCTCCTTTCGTCAAACGATTCTATAATTGTAACTTATCTTAAAAATCCCCCATTTTAATTTGTGAAAATTAACGGAGCGTTCAGACAGTTTTTGGGATGATATGTAAGTTTTTATCTTATCGACTATTTCGGGAGTTTTGAGCTTTTTTATCGGATAAGTCTGAACTCTATGTTTGCGAATCTGAAATGTGAAAGTTACCTATTTCGGTATTTCATATTGGCTGACTTAATCTATTAGCCTAAGAGATGGGAGAATATGCTGGAAGAGAAAGGGACCAATTTTCGGCCAGGGATCCAAGTTCATTGGTTAAGAGGGCAAAATCTATTTTAGGAAAATTGAAATCAAATACGGATAGTTTTGAAAGTTATTGGAAGCGAGTCGGCATTTAGGCGCTTACTTTTATAGGAATGGGTAGTAAATCCTACTGATACGACTGAGTAGTAAGATCCGAGAATGTTTCAAAAGACAAGACCGGGCATTCCATTTATTGTAGGGATTTTAAAGCCTGTCTTAAAAACCTCGGAATATCGGAGCCTCCTCTACGAGAACTTAACAGTTATAAAATGCTTGAGCTCGTAAACTATCAAAGGGACGTATTCGTGGGAACGTCTATATTTTATTACGAACTCATTGAATGATTGTAACGGATTTCTTTTAAGATTTTTAAGACACGCTCTTACTACAAAAGGATAATAAAAAATCATTATAATCTAATGCTTTTTCGGATCCTCTTGTTCTATCGTAATTTCCAAATCGTTTCGTTTGCAAAGAAACGTAATATCGTATTAAAAAAATTTAAATCGATCTAAAGCTTCTTTTTCAAGTTTTTCCCTATGATTGGGATGTGCAATTTCGATCAGTGCCTTTGCTCTTTGTCTTAAATTTTTTCCGTAAAGATTTGCAATCCCGTATTCGGTAACGATGTAATGAACGTGTGCTCGGGTTGTAACGACGTCCGCTCCCGATTTTAATATGGAAACGATTCTTGACTCTCCTTTGGAAGTGATGGAAGGAAGTGCGATGATTGGTTTTCCCCTTTCGGAAAGCGAAGCTCCTCGAATAAAATCCATTTGACCGCCGACTCCGGAATACTGTTTGGTTCCGATCGAATCCGCGCAAACTTGTCCCGTTAAGTCCACTTCGATGGCGGAGTTGATCGCTGTTACTTTCGGGTTTTGACGAATTACGTGAGGATCGTTGATATAACCGATGTCGAGCATAGCAACTTCCGGATTATCGTCTATAAAATCGTACAATTTGGCGGTTCCCATTACAAAACCGGAAACTATTTTGCCGGAATGTTTTTTCTTATAAATACCGTTAATGATTCCCTTTTGAACAAGTTCCATCACGCCGTCCGAAAACATTTCAGTATGGATTCCCAAATTCTTATGAGAAGACAGACACGTTAGGACTGCATTGGGAATGGCGCCGATTCCCAATTGCAAAGTTGCTCCGTCCTCCACCAGGGAGGCTACGTTCTTACCGATCTTGAGTTCCACGTCGGAAGGTTTTTCAGAAACGTGTTCGTGTAAAGGAAGGTTTCCTTCCACAAAGGAATGGATACGATGGATATGGATGATCCCATCTCCGTGAGTCCGCGGCATGTTCTCATTTACCTGGGCGATTACGATCTTTGCGGTTTCCACCGCGGCCTTACTGATATCTACCGAAACTCCCAAAGAACAAAAGCCGTGTCGGTCGGGAGGAGAGACTTGTATGAGTGCGACGTCTAAAGGAAGAATTCCGTTTCGAAACAGAGAAGGACATTCACTTAAGAAAATTGGAATATAATCGCCTCTTCCTTCCTCGACGGCCTTACGAGTATTAGCCGCGACAAAAAGCGAGTTTGTAAAGAATTTTCCTTCCATACCTGGCTCCGCATAAGGAGCTTTTCCTTCGGTGTGAAGGTGAATGATTTCCACATTGGACAGTTCGTTTGCGCGGGCGGTCAAAGCGTCGATGAGAAGCGCGGGTGCGGCGGCAACGCTATGAACGAAAACCCTTTGATCCGATTTGACCCAAGAAAGGGCAGAATTTGCGGAAATAAATTTATCTTTCATAAGGAATTCTTTAGAGAAGAAATAGGGTATTCAATCCATTTTTCACGTTTTTCTATCTACAAGAAAATCGACATTTTGCAAAATGATCTATATGTCTTTTCGTTCTGCCCATAACATTCACGTCAAATCCGAAACGATGCTGATCTTCGTGTTGGCTGCCGTTCAATTTACTCATATTCTTGATTTTGTAATTATGATGCCGCTGGGAACTTATTTTCAGGAATCGTTTCATATCAATCCGAGAGAATTTTCCTTGCTCATTTCCGCATATACCTACAGTGCGTTTATTGCTGGAATTGTAGGTGTACTTTTTATTGATCGTTTTAACCGGAAGTCTGCGGCAATTTTTTTGTACTCTGGTTTTATTGTGGGAACCACTTGCTGTGCGGTTGCAAATTCGTACTTTTTTCTTTTGATTGCGAGAATTGTTTCCGGTGCATTCGGAGGGATATTGGGTTCTGTCATCTTTGCGATTGTAGGGGATGTGATTACGATGGATCGCAGGGGAAGGGCGACTGGTGCGATCATGGGGGCTTTTTCCGTTGCTTCTGTGATTGGAATTCCCTTGGGACTCAAAGTGGCGGAGTATTATGGATGGAATATGTCTTTTGCCGGGATTGTCTTTTTGAGTCTTCCGATTTTGGTTTTGATGAATTATCATCTTCCGAGTATTCCTCCATTTCAATTTGCGGGAGCCAATCCGGTCCGGAATTTTTTTCGGATTCTTACATATAGGAAGTATATGGCTTCTTATATGCTTATTATGTTCGTGATTCTCGGCGGTTTTACTGTAATTCCGTTTATTGCGCCTTATATGGAAAGAAATGTGGGGATCCCTAAGGAAAACATTCCTTGGATTTATTTTTTCGGCGGACTTGTCACATTCTTTTCTTCCAGAGTGATCGGAATCGTTTCGGATAAGATCGGAAAACACAAGGTATTCTATATTCTAGTTCCCTTATCTTTTATTCCGATTTTTATCATGACCAATCTCGGACAGACTTCGCTTGTGAATGTTCTGATTCTCACGACCGTTTTTATGGTAATCGTATCGGGAAGGTGGATCCCTGCTTTGGCCTTGATAACATCTGCGACAGAACCGAGTGATCGAGGACGTTTTATGACGGTGATCTCGGCTTTGCAAAATCTCGCTTCCGGACTCGGGGCTACGATTGGAGGAAGTATTCTTGTTACCGCAAGCCCGACTTCTCCCTACCAGAACTACGAGGTGGCGGGATATCTGGCGATGGGATTTAATGTAATCACGATTCTACTGATCTCAAGGGTTAAAGCGGTTTCTTGAACGTGCAATAAACTGAATGATTCGATTTCAACGTATGCTTTTAGAGATTGCTCGCCTAACTCCTATATGTGAGGATTTATACGGGCATGACGAACAGACCTTTCGGAAATCTGAAATCACTTAGAATGTGGTATGGTTACTCCCACTTCGTACTTATGAGAGGAATTCTTGGTTTGAAAATTGACTCTAAAAAATCAGTCTGTTCTTGACATTTTCATGAGACAAAATATTTTGCAGCCACACGAAAAGGAGGTGGTCTAGTGAATGATAGTTGTTACAAACAATTGACCTGTGAGGTGGCTGAGCAATAGCCCGGGTTTTACTTGCAATACAGCCGTAGTCGGGGCATTGCAATCCAATCAGACCGCTGACCTTTCTGAGTTTCAAGAACTGGTCATTCTTGAGCTTCCGATCTCGGCAGATAGATGCCGATGAAACGATGCAGTCGCTCAGGAGGTTCCTCTTTTGAGAAATCTTTCCTATTGAGTTTCTTTGAACAAACCGAAAATTCTTCTCTTTTTTTCGCCCTCTTGAGATTCAGGTAGAATGAAGCGTGCCCTTATTCTATCCGGAGGAGGAGCCCGAGGTGCTTATCAAGCGGGGGTTCTTCGTTATCTGGAGGAGATTCAATTCAAACCGGATATCATCTGTGGTACTTCCGTAGGAGCGATCACCGCGACCGCGATGGGTTGTGGAATGAATGCCGCCGAGATAACGAAACTTTGGAAATCCATCGAAGCCAAAAAAGTGATGCGCTATTCTATCTGGAACGATCTAGTAGACATCTTTGTAAAAAGTTATTCTCCTCTAACTGATACGACGCCTCTCAAGAACTTACTTTATTCTTATTTGGATTTTCGCAAACTTAGAAAAAACCCGACTGAAATTATCATTACCGCGGTCAACATTCTCACTGCGGAACTCGTGTTTTTTAGAAATAAAGAAATTGATATAGAACACGTTATGGCTTCTTCGGCGATCCCCATGTTCTTTCCTTGGCAATACGTGGACGGAAGACCTCATTGGGACGGAGGAGTAATGGCAAACACACCGATCCTTCCTGTTTTGGAACGGGGGGCAACTGACATTGTCGTAGTATTACTTTCTCCCGTTGGAGGAGTCGATATGGGTTTACCGAAGACAAGAAGGGAAGGTTTAGAAAGAGTGTTCGAATTGTCTCTTATTGGTTCGTATCAAACTGTGATGTCCAATTTAAACTTCGAAAAAAAAAAGAAAAAGGGAAAAAAATCCAAGTTCACTTCTCTCTTGTCCATTCCGAGCGCGACCCGGCCTGAACTAAAGATAAGAACGATCGGTCCTAGAACCTCTTTGGGATTTGGAAGTATCCTAAATTTCTCTCAAGTCCAAGCCGATTATTTGATCGGTCGAGGATACGAGGACGCAAGAATTCAATTCGGGGAATCGAGCGCCCCATAGGAAGCGAGATTGCCAAAGAGCAGCGGAGCATTATCTCGCGACCCGTTGGGAGCAGGATTGAGTTTGCGATTGGCTCTTCGCAAAGCAAAGAAAGCGAAGAATGTCTTCTTCATCAACAAAGCGAAGCAATAAAAAAGAGAATTCGATCGAATTCAATTCGAGGGATATTATGGAAGAATTATTCGTTAAAAACGGGCACTTCGCAAGTAAAGACGGAACGATTTATCAACTACGTGGAGTCAATCTTTCCGGCTCTGCGAAACTTCCCTCCAAACCCGACGGAACCACACATTTTGATCAAACTCTTACATTTTTGAATCATAGAAACGTATCTTTTGTCGGAAGACCTTTGGAAGAGCATCGAGCTTCAGAACATTTTGATAGATTGAGGAAATGGGGATTCAATTTCTTACGGTTTCTCATAACGTGGGAAGCGATTGAACATAAAGGTCCCGGAAAGTACGATACCGAATATATAGACTACGTCGAAAGAATGGTTTCGCTTGCCAGTCAAAAAGGTTTTTATCTTTTTATCGATCCGCATCAGGATGTATGGTCCCGGTTTACGGGAGGAGACGGCGCCCCCGGTTGGACTTTGGAAGAGTTAGGAATGGATATTTCCAAGATTCAAGGTTCGGAAACCGCAATCGTCCATCATTACCAAGGAAGACATTATAGAAGAATGTCCTGGCCTCTCAATTATCAAAAATACATTTGTGGGACGATGTTCTCCTTATTTTTTGGAGGAAAAGAGTTTGCGCCCAACACTAGAATTGATGGAAAGAATGCGCAAGATTTTTTACAAGATCGCTACATTGATTCCGTACTCAAAATAGTACGTAAGCTTAAAAAGTATAAAAACGTAATAGGATTTGATACCTTGAATGAACCTTCTCCCGGATGGATCGGTAAAAGGAACTTGGGAGAGTTCGAAGGGTTCGGATTTGGAAAAGTGATAAAAACTTCTCCGTTTAAGGAGATGTATCTTTCCGAAGGACGTACTGTTTCTACGGAACAAGCCTATATGCTCGGATTCTGGAGTTTTCCTTGGGGTAAAGTGCGATTGAACGGCGGGGGAGTTTCTCTTTGGAAACAGGGATATCAGTGTGTTTGGAGAAATCACAGGGTCTGGGATTACGATCCAAACGGTGCGCCGATGATGTTAAAGCCGGAATATTTTTATAAAAAGAATGGAAAAAAATACGAATTCTATTCCGATTTTATGCATCCTTTTATCAAGAAGTTCAAGGAAGCGGTACAGAAGACCGAAAGTCGTTTTCATATCTTTGTGGAAAGTGATCCTTCGAGACTAGAACTGGAATGGAGGGATGTCCCTAAGAAAAATTACGGTTCCATAGTCAATGCGACCCACTGGTACGATATATCCGTGTTGATGCTCAAACGTTATTTTCCTTGGTTCGGGGTCCACGTATTCAAACAAAAACCTGTATTCGGAAAAGAGAATATAGATAAAGCTTACGAAGAAACAATTCGAATGATCCGGGAAATGTCCGAAAAAAAAATGGGCAATTGTCCCACAGTAATCGGAGAAACCGGAATTCCCATGGATATCAATCACAGAGTTGCGTATCACAAAAAGGATTACGGAATATTGGAACAAGCTCTCGATCGAGTGATGAAGGCTGTGGAAAAGAATTTCGTTCATCTTGCATTATGGAATTATACTCCCGATCATACTCACAGTTTGGGAGACAGATGGAACGAAGAAGATTTATCGATCTATTCCGAGGACACACCTACTTCGTATGACGAAGACGGGGGCAGGGCGGTGAGGGCGTTTAGTCGTCCGTATCCGATTCGGACGAAAGGATTGCCCGTGGCTTTGTCTTTCGATATGGAAAAGTCCTTATTCAAATATTTCTTTCAACAAGAAGGAGATATATTTCCGGAAACAGAAATTTTTATCCCAGAAATACATTATAAAAATGGATTTGAAGTTTTGGTCAATGCGGGTAAATATCACTATGATTCCCGCGCCAAAGTATTAAAATTTAAGGGAGAAAAAGGAATTGTAGATTATGGAATAACTATTCGCCCCTCCAAAAAATCACTTTTCAGGGAACAAGATCGGACTAAAGTGGTCCCCAATACTCAAAAGAGGAATATTAGATGAAAAAAGCTCTCATGATTTCCCTAGGTGCTCTCACTGTTCTTTCGTTGACCGTAGCGTGTCCCGGTTCGAAATATTCGGCCGAAGAATGTGCCCCGATCGTGGACGAAATGTTGACCAATTTGACTGCGGGGCAAAAATCGGAAGATGCCGCAAACATTGCGACTATGAAAGCAACTTTAGTGCCCGTATTACAAAAAGAATGTATGTCCGGAAAATTTGATCTTACTTGTCTTAAGTCCGCAAAAAGTATTCCAGCAATTCAGGCTTGTAAAAAATAAGATTTTTCTAAAAAAGCGGAGGAGAGTTTTTTCTTCTCTGCTTTTGTTCCCTAAAGCTTTTCCCAAAACCTGAACATGTTCATTACTGAACCCTACATAAAACAAAACGCGGGAAGTTATCGCGGATTGCATCTGTTTTATGTACGATCTTTTTCTCAAAATAGTATTCGAATTTTTTAAAGTTTCTATCTTTTTAAAATTTGAAACCATTAAAAAAATATAATATAAATTGAATTCTTTTGAGAGAAACGTGTTGTTGGTTTGGACGAGAGAGATAGCCAATTGACTTCTTTTCCAAAGTCGTCTGTGCGAAATTTAAAATCATTCGGTATCTATGATAAAAAATCCTTCTTCATCCGAATAACAGCCGTGCTCCCGGTATGGTCTTGATGGATAAAAGTGAATTTTTTGTGCGTATCTTCTTCCGATTTTTAGACAACTGAGACAAATGTCCCAGCGAATCGCCCAATCACATTCTTCCTTTCTATACGAAGGAAAGACTCGCAGAAGTGGCTTGGTTTCGGCTTGTTCTTTATTTCTTTGTTGATTTGCAGATTCGTCGAGTGGGACGTTTTGGGAAAACACAGAATGTGAAGGTTCTAGAAAAACTCCGACAAATAACAAAATTATTACAACAGAGAATGAAGAAAACGTTTTACCGAGTTTGATAAGTCCGTTTCTATAATGCTGGCGTTGTGTTGGATTTATTATATTGTTTGAAATAAAACTTGTGGAGTCCGGATGCATCCTATTTATTTTATCGAAAGGATCGTTTCCTTTAAAGAGGTAAATTCTCGGTTTTAGTGCATTTGTGTCGTTGTTTCAAGGCTTTTGGTTACGATTGAAATTAAATCAAATGAAATAATCTAATTTTCTTTCGAAAAAAAGCTCGATTCTGAAAAAAAATTAAAGCCATTTTGTTAACTCAAAATAGAAGACAAAAGCGACCAAGGAATTTACTTGAAATTGGGTTTCCTATTTTCAACTTAGTTCCAATGACCTCCCGGAAAGATTTTATGGATGCTCTTTATCGAGAGTACAGTGGAAGGATCTTTGATTTCCTCTATAAGTATAGTTCCGGAAATCCTGAGGTCGCGATGGATCTGATGCAAGATACGTTCCTAAATTTTTTTAGGAAATATTCGGATTCGGATATCGATCGAGAACAAGCGATTCGTTTGCTTTATACGATTGCTCGAAACAGATCCATCAATTATTCTCGGAAATTTTCCACGGTAAAAGAGAGTGGAAATTCTGAGATGCAGGACTTTCAGGAGCAAAAACTTTCTTTTGTCAGAAAGGCCGAACTTAAAGATTTAGAAGAACGGCTTTTGATTTGTTTGGATGAGCTTGAAGAGGACGAGAAATATGCTTTGATTCTTCGGTTTATGGAAGATTACAGTCTGGCGACTATTGCGGAGATTATGAACATATCGGTTTCTACCGTTTCTCGTTTAATTGTCAAAGCAACCGCAAAAGTGACCGAAATCGCAGAGAAAAAGAATTTAAAGCCCTGATTAAGAGTATAGATAAAATGGAAGAATCGGGAATGAAAAGGGAAGAAAAGATTCAAGAAATTCTATTTCAAGGGAAACAGAACGATCTAAGTCCTTCTGTGGAATGGCTGGCCAAGGGCTTGAGCGATTCTTGGGTAGAATATTCTTTCAAAGAATCGGATTTTGAGTCTCTCTATACTCGTGCACGTTCTGATTCCTCAAAAATATTTTCTTTCTCTAATTTTGCAAAAAATAAACTCGTTTTAGCGCTTTCATCAGCCGCGATTTTTCTTTTCGCAGTTACATTAGGATATTATTCTATTCTTAATGATCAGCCTTCTCTCCGAGTGGAAAGGGGGGGGGTCGAGATTTCACAGGTGGAAGGAGAAGCTTATCTCACTTCTTCTGACCCCAAGGACAGAATTCTTTTAAAACCCGGAGTTAGAATTCAAGAAGGCCAGAGAGTGATTACTGGTTCCAAGGCTATTCTGAATTTAAAAGTGTCTGACGGAATTGTAGTGAGAGTTCTTTCCGATTCTGAAGTTTCTTTTCGGGTGATCGATCTTTCCACGCATTACAAGATCGGAATAGATCTAGAGAAGGGAGAGTTATTGGCTCATATCCATAAAAATCTTAAAAAGGAAGAATTTGTCGTTCGTTCCGAAAACATAAGCGCGGAAGTTCGGGGAACGAGTTTCAGCTTTCAAAACGTTCCGAGAGAAGGAACTCGAGTGCAAGTTTTAGAAGGGCGTGTTGCGATTAGTGCTCGTTCAGAATCTCGACAAACTGCGCCGGAAGGTGAGCAAATTCTGGAACCGAACCAGGGAATTTTCGTAAACCAGAAGGGTTTTGTTCGAAGTCATTTGAGCGATTCCGAAAAAAGTCGTCTTGAGGTTGAGCTCGAAAAATTGCCGATCGAAAACATTCCTCGGGATAAAAACCGGTCTTACTCAAGTAAACAAGAATTACTAACGGATTTTCAAAGATTGGAAAAAGTCATTTTAATCGATGGAAAAGAAATCGAGGGCGTTATCGTGGACATGGATGAAAACGTTATGTATGTTCAAACGCTTGAAAAAGAAATCGCCATTCAGAGAGAATTAGTTTCCGAAGTGATTCAGCTCCGCTAAAAGTAAATTCTCTTTGACAGTCGGCCGATAAATCGGGAAATTTAGTCTTCGAGGACCCTAGCATGGCAATGGCACAAGAAGACCCCGGTAAAAAAAGAATTTTCAGCAACTACATCGTAGACCGGGACTTTCAATTCAAATTTTTATTGAATTATTCCTTACTCATTGTTTTTGGCTTAGTTCTAACTTTAGGTTTTCTGTATTGGTTGAACTTCACTAAGTTTGATAAGGGCGTCGTTTTTAGATTGAGGAGCGATCCCATTAAAATTTATCAAAAAGGTTTCGAAGTTCAAAACGGAGTAGAAAGGGAAAAGTTCGTGGAAAGGGAAATCTTTCTTCCTGATTACGATCATAAACTTGATATGTTTACAATTCAGGTAAACGGGATTCTGCTTTTATCCGGTTTGTTTTTAGGGATGACCGTTATTTTTACTGTGATTTATTCTCACAAGATGGCTGGTCCGATTTATAATATCAAAAACCAACTTAGAAAATTGGCGGCGGGTGAGGAATTAACAAGGAAGATTAAAATTCGCAAAGGGGACGAGTTTCAAGAACTCGCAGATCTTTTGAATCAGGTGATTGAAAAAAGAATTAATAACCATAAAAGTTGAATTTTTTCGACTTATTGAAGTTGAGAAATTAATTGTAGATTTTTTTAGGAATCTGTGTAAATTCTCTCGATATGATTTGCAAAGTTTTATTTTTCGGTTTTTTCCTTATGCTTCTACCTCAAGTCGTTTTTGCAGATGAAGAAGTTGCAGTTGCGCTTTTTGTAACCGGAAAGGTTCAGTATTTTCAAGCTGGTAAAACGGAAGCGCTTAAGAAAAACGTCATTCTTACAAAAGCGGCGAAAGTAGAAACCGGAGAAGGAAAAGCGGATTTGCAATTGGGTGCAAACTCCGTGATACGACTTGCGCCGTTTACAAAAATTGAGATCTCTGAACTTCTTTCCGACAGTTCCAGAAATACGTCAAAGGTTACTTTGATTTCCGGTAAACTATTTGCGAATGTTCAAAAATCCAATAAAAAAGAAGAATTGGAAGTGAACTCCGCCTCTTATACTGCGGGAGTTCGTGGGACTCAATTTGTAGTCAGTGAAGAAAAGACCAAAGCCCCTAAAAACGAAGATTCTGATATTCCGGACGGAGTCTTTGTAAACGAAGGAGAAGTTGTCGTTCATTCTTTTTCTGGAGGAGATTTGGATCTTAAGATGGGGGAACAAGCTACTTGGAATGGTAAAGAACTATTAGTCGAGCCCCTCAAAGAGTTCATGAAAGAAAAAATGAAAATTATCCAAAATTTCAAGGTGATTAAGACCGAAAACTATGAGATGCTTAAAAATCAGAAGTTAAAAAACAAAGAACTTTTGGAGAATTTTCCTAAATCATAACATAACATGAGGTTTCGACGTAAGAATCCAATGATTCATTTTTCGGAAACAAGTTGGAATCTGAACTTTGTAAAAAATCTATTTTTAAAATGTGGGAACTACCCACAAATCACGACTTTACAAACAATTCTAAAATTGTAGGAACTGGACTCTTACTTTTAGAAAATTCTTTCTCATTTTCAACCGCCGAATTCACGTTAAATACTTCCCAGATAAATTCCAGGGTTTTTCGAACATCTTCTGTGTAGTTGAAACTGTCTTAGATGATTCTTAAAAACAATTTAGAGTGGATTCTTATGTCATCCACCGGGCACTCGACTTTCCTCATGAAAAACGAGTATGAAACATGAGTTGTTTCGTTATCTAAAAATCTACTCCAAATATAGCCTAAATTC
Source organism: Leptospira mayottensis 200901116 (assembly GCF_000306675.2). NCBI lineage: Bacteria > Pseudomonadati > Spirochaetota > Leptospiria > Leptospirales > Leptospiraceae > Leptospira > Leptospira mayottensis. The sequence continues at coordinate 223,541 of NZ_CP024872.1, read as the reverse complement.
TTGAGATTGAATATACTATTTTTGCCTGTTCCAAACCGTTTCGGCTGCCCTCCTTAATTCTTGCATTTTTTGACGTTGTAAAAATGGATTCGAGGAAGTAGGGCTAAACTCTCGTCTCCATTTTGGAGTTGTATGATAGATTGCCTTTTTCCTGCGCTTTCTTACTTTCACATTAGGTGATCGAATTGGCGCTGCAATTTTGATTAGATCGTCTTGTAGTTGGTTTATTTCATTTTTAATCGAGGAAAGGTCGAGATTCTTGTAAATGGATTTTATTTCTAATTTATTTACACTTGGAATTTCACTTCTCTTTAAAACTCTCTGGAGCGGTGTTTTTGGAATATCGTATTTTCGCATTGATTTTGAACCAATGTGATGCTTTTCTTTTAACATCATAACCGGCAAGAAGTAATTATTATAAAGATTTAATAAAGAATAAAGTTTTACTAAAATTTCGAAGTGTTCTGATTTATCGAATCTGAGATAACCAGTATTTCTTCGAACAACTGAAAAGTTTTTTTGTTCTACGTGAGGGTTATCGTTCTTTTTGTAAGGACGGCCACGTGTAAAGATTAGATGATACTTTTCGGAAAATCGAATGATTGATTCATTAATGAATTCAGAACCGTTGTCAGAGTGAATCCCTAAGAGAGGATAAGGAAATACGTTTTTTAGCCCTATAAGGGCTTTGAGCATCTGTAGCATCGTTTTATCGCGTACAAGGATACAAATCGTCCAGCCTGTACAAACATCTGTGGCGCAGAGGGTGGAGAAAAAACCTCCGAAAACATTCCCGCCGTTATGAGCGATTAAATCAATCTGTGTAAATCCAGGAAGAGAGTCTTTCCATTCTCCAAAAGTTTTAATCGGAATTCGATCGATAAGATATTTATTTTGTTTCGTCATCGAGGTTCCTTTGATTCCAAGCTTTTTTCGAATTGGAACTAAAAGCCTTTCAATTGTGGAAGCACTGATTTTTAACAGTTTTTGTTTTATTTCTTTAGAAATTTTGTAGGTCTGAAACCTCTCTAGATTCTTAATTGTTTCTGGAATTGCGTGGACTAATCTTTTACTACAAATGTGATCCAAAAGTTTCCAGAGATCTTCTAAAACTTTTCGAACAGATGCATCATAGTAAACTGTTCTTTTATTCTGTGCTTTGGGTTTAGTCGAAAGTTTTTTTAGAACTTCTTTTTTTCTAAGAACTTGAGAAGCATAATTTCTGTTAAAGCCCGACAGGCTCACGAACTCGTTGAGTATGCTTATCTTTTCTTTCTTAGTGGCGTATCTGTATCTTTCTCGAAATACCTTAATCATAACCTTACGTTCCTCTAAAGATAGTTTCATGTTTACAGCCTCTCACTTAAAAGAGTGCTGATTTTTGATTAGGTTTCGTGTAGGTTTTTAGGTGAGGAAACGTTCAGTGGTTCAAGTATATTTTTAAATGAGGAAATAAGCAACTTCCGATAATGATAGTTCTGTCACATTATGAACATTTGTTCATTGTATGTTCTGGCACATCGGTAACACTCTAGACCGGAGACATGGGTTACACTTATTCGTTGTAGTTGTACACAGGTGTTTCGTATTTCAATACTTTTCCTGTAAATAAATCTAACATACCCAGAACTGCGTTTGTAAAATAGATCTTACACAAACGCTCTGAGACTTCTTCAAAACCAACCCGTTCGCCGATCAATGGAGAACCAAAGAAAATTCTAAATGGACCGTATTTGGCGGTTCCATCATCTAAGACTGTTTCTACTACTATATTGGTGGCATACGCTATTTCAGGAATTCTTAATGGAAAAATTCTTTCTGAAGGCATATAGATTTTTCCAGGAGTTTTATATTCCAAAGCCTCATGCGGCCTTTCTAAATTGTATTCACTTCTAAACCGATCAAATGCTTCTTGTTGTTCTTTAAGAGAAGATCGAGCCGGTAACGCGGTCTCTTGTTTCAAGGTTCTGTGCATTCTTTCATGGCGACCGTTTTGTTGAGGTTTACCTGGCTGAATTCGTTCAGGTCGAATCCCTAACTTTAACCACCAAACGGATAACTTACTCAATCCTCCAATGGCCCTTGATGCAAATGGACTTCCGTTATCTGTCTTGATGGCTATAATGGCTTCCATATTCTTTAAAGACTCTCTCAAATACCCGCCTGGTGCTTTCTCCATCCGTTTTCTTGAGGATTTGACATCCTAATAGAAAGCGACTATGAGCATCTGTGATGGTCAATGGATCACAACGTTTCCCGTTTCCGACAGTAAAGTGACCTTTGAAGTCTGCACACCAAACATCGTTGGGAAGCTTTACATCGGAAAATGGAAAAAGACTTTCAGGAGTTTTTTTCCTACGACGTATTTTACGAACGAATCCTTTTCTTTTAGGGATTTCGCTAATTGTTAGTATTGATAAACGAATTCGGATTCGTTGTTTTGTCTTTTATAGACTCCTAAGAGATATTAAAAAAACTGTTTAAAGGAATTTATCGACTCCACTCGGGATTAGGCTTAAAATACCATATCAAACCAAAGCGAAAGAAACTATCGTTACCATCAGTTCCAAAGCTTGTTCCTAAGAATTCTGGAGAAAGATGGTCCATGGATTTCATGTCGGACTCACTCTACTCGGGAAGAAGATTCAGAATTTTGAATATTATCGATGACTTTGGAAGATTCGCCGTGGTAACGCAGACAGAATTCTCAATCTTTTTTACGTTGGGCCTTCGAAAAAGGAGTCGATATTCATTTAATTACGCCGGGTAAGCCTACTGAGAATGCCTTCATCGAGAGCTTTAATGGAAAAATGCGAAACGAATGTTTAAATGAAAACTGGTTTAAAAATATTGAAGAAGCCCAGCGCCTTGTCGAAGACTGGAGAAATTTCTATAATTCAGAAAGGCCGTATAGTTCACTCAGGGGTTTGACTTCGGAGAAATATTTAAGACGTCCTGCTTAAGTGGATTTTGACACATTACACTGGATCTAAAAACGAGGGCATCTCAGAAAGACCTATTATAGACGGAACGAAGCTCTGGTCGGCACCAAGTATACATCACATCAACTCTTCTAATGTCGAGGAATTGAAAATCGTTTACAAGATGATCTTCCTTTTATTTTTCAAATTGATTGCAATACAAATCAATGGAACTGCACCGCCAGTGTGAAACCGATAAATTCTCGGCGTGTATTTGATTACTATGATTGTTTGGTTTGGGTCTCTGAAGATTGAGGTCACTATAGAACTCTAATTATTTAATTAATAATATAGTTGGCAGCTATGTTTATTTCATGTCCTTATGTTTACATGACTAGGTCTTAATTTTTCAAAGAGAGAGGAAAGTGAAAATGAATCGTTTTATAGTTTTGATAGTGGTTTTGTTGATTTCAATTGGAGTTGATTTTTCTTACGGAGTGAGTCCTGCACTTGTCCATATTTTATCGAGTGTTGTTTCTGACTCGATAGTTCAAAAGCCTACGGATAATCCGAAAGATAAGGCAATCAAAATCGTTATACATGATGGTGGAAAGTTTTGTTATGCTCCAGTTTTTAGTGGTGGTGAAAGTTATATTCAACTTGAGCAGTGTTGGGAACAGGACGTTACTAGTGCTCGGTATGATGTGTTTCAAAGAATTTCTTATTACATTAATAAAACATGGCTATGCATTACTGCTCCAGAAGGAGTCATTCTTGGAGAGAGAAACTGGGATTATGTGCATCTCAGACCTTGTACTATCAATGACCCACTACAGCGATGGATCGTAAAAGAGAATTCCTTTTGGACTGCAGATGAGCGTTATCGTTTAAAAGATGTGAAGTGGTATGCCTATATTTCAAAGAAGTCTAAGGATAGTTATAACCATACCTTGGACTCTTCGATGAAAGATTGGGTTCAGACTGTGGCAACTCCTGGGAATATCAGTATTAAGACTTCCATAGCTTGGAATTTGGGGAATAGCCGCTACTTTATCCATTCAAAAGGCTCAAAAAAAAGTACCACATCTATCTACTACAATCCTGAAAGTGGACATGTTGCTCAATACAATCCAGTAAGTGGACGTCTTTCTTGCATGTATTCAAAGGTAGGTAGTTATCAATGGAATTGGATTCGATGGGTATTGTGTGATGATATCCCTACGAGTAAGGATAGTCCTGCTTATTGGGACGTTTATCTTGAAACTGAAGAGGGAGGTATGCTCAAGGATTATAAAGGCAATATTCTGAGAGTTACCAGATATGGATCCAATTGGGGTGTTGTCTATGCAGCTAAACCCTCTTTTTTGGAAAAGGATACCACGAATAGTCCAACGTCTTTGTTTTTAGTAGATGGATATTTACTGGATTGGATACGTTATGCAGCTGGTAATCTTGGTAATACAGAGCAGTATTGTCCGGCTGGTAATAAGGAAAGTCATGTATATAAAAGAATAAAAAGGACCTTACCTCCTGACTTTCAATTAACTGATGACTGGATTCGGAGACTTTATCAGATAGCGACTTCAGCTACACTCGCATCTGCAATTCAGATACATGGGATGTGTGGTGTTTGTCTGCTTCAGAGCTTCCAGATGTTAGCAGAGCTCCAGGAGTATTATTCTCAGGGGCCTCTTCAGAGTGGGGGTTATTTTTTCGATACAGCTCATGATAGAGATCCTTTTGTTTCATTTGGACAACGTTATCCGTTATTGGATATGTTGCTGACGGATGTACCTAGAGTGTATGGCCTCGACGGTAATACAACCAGATTGTTAGGGTTAGCATCTGCTAGGACTATGTTGCCTCAATACGATTGGATTGTCTCTGATGAATTCCTCACTCGGCCTGAAATAATGTCTCACATTGATTCACTCATCAATTCTCCTCCCGGAAGCATTTGGTTAGGGATGCTGGGGAGAGAACGTTCAGATGGAATTGTCGTGGGACATGCTGTTCCAATTCTTAGGACCTCTCAGGGCTTAGTTGTAATTCAAACGACCTCGCTTTCGACGCCCTTTGATCTATACAGGCAAGCTTTAATGCCCACTATGGACCCACTCCAGGTAATTTATAACTTGGAAGCACCAGATAGGGCTCTGACAGTACTCATAACTATACAGTTAGGGGATCTTGACCACAATGCATTTAACTTTATAATTTCTAACAGGAATTGCACTGGAGAAGGTGACGACAGAAGAGGCACAGGAGAATATCCAACCAGTGCATCAGTGAATCAGTGTCCTGGTAGCAGCAGGTGTGCACTACCGTTTTAACTCAGTGGGTATCCAAACGATGGTCGGCATTATCTGAGTTTACTCTATTCTGTAAATTTCGCGTAGAACGAAGTGAAAATCCTTTTTTCTGCCCTTTTTTGAGACTTGAGTCTTCCAGAGAATATTTGTTTGTGTAACCTCTCGGAGTGATCATAAAATCTTCATAGACGAACGTATTTGAAGAACCTACAATTATGGTTGTGTTCATTCCAATTTCGTAATCTAAAAAATTGTCCAGATCCGAAAGTTGGACATTTTGTTGTTTTCTATAAGCGCTTTTGATTGAAGCGACTGGAGCTGTTCCCGGACGATGTCGCTTAATAATTTTCATAGCTTCTACGATCTGTCTTTGTCTTCGTCCCGAAGCCGCATTGTAAAGTGTAATAACGAAGTCCCCTTTGGCCGCGCATTCCAATCGATTTTCGATAACAGACCAAGGAGTCAAAAGATCGGAGAGTGAAATTTTTGCCGTATCGTGAACGAGAGGAGCGCCAATTAAGGAAGCGCAGGAACTATCTGCGGTTATTCCGGGAATCATTTTGATTTCGGGAGAATTTTCCCTTTTCCAACCGGTTTTTTGCAGTACTTCAAAAACAAGTCCTGCCATTCCATAGACACCAGCGTCTCCCGATGAGATTAAGGTAACGATTTTTTCTTCTTTTGCCGCATCAATAGCGGTTTGCGCCCTACCCACTTCTTCCGTCATTTCTGTTTGGGTTACTTGTTTGCCGACTAAATGGTGTTTAACGAGACCGATATAAGTGGCGTAACCGATCACAAGATCTGCTTCCTGAATCGCCTGTAAAACTGCCGGAGTTATGTGAGTATCGTTGCCTGGACGGATGCCGACGATGTTCAACCTGCCTATTTGCATTCTTTTTTCTCCGTTGAGTTTATGAGAAAATCGGAACGTGTCATAATGTGAGGCCGTTTCGAAAATGGAATTCGGGAAATTGCAATCGTGAGATTTTACCGTTTGGTGATTCCTTATATTTCTGTTTTGAGACCAGAAGGGAGGCTGCACCGGACGCGAGAAGGCTTGCGGCTTCGTCACTGATTTTGTTCCCACGAAATTTTTTACAACTTTCGAAGGCGATTGGATATAGGAGACGCGATCTAATTCTTCCGGAGAAAAAGTGATCAATTCCCAATCGTATTTTAAAAAAAGTGAAAGAAACGCGGGTTCATCTTTTTTTAAGTCCACAGAGTCGATCGCTTTTACACTTTGGATTGCAAGACCGTTTTCGTTTAATACTTTGTAAATCTTGTTTTCTGCAGTTTCTAAAGGGATGTTTTGGTCGCAGCCTAGGCCTAAGATTAGAGATTTAGTATGATATAATATATAATTATTGTAATGTTTTAGATGGGTTTTTTGAGGATTGTTTCTGTCCATTGAAATTAAAAGGATTTCATAATCTTTTGGACGAATTTGATTTAAGGAAATGGAATATTCTACGCCTTTGGGAAGATTTTTGTCCAAAGGCCACCAATTCGGTTCTCTCGTCTCCTGAACGAATAAAACTCTGGCTTCGTTAACTACTGCTGCACATCCTCGAGTCACGTTTCGGTCGGGATGTTCCAAAGTCCAACCTAGTCCCCTGCCTAAAATGTCCACGGTTAAAGTTCCAGAAACGTCAGACGCAGTCGTGATCACCGGAATATTGGAAAGGGTTTGTGCGAGTTTTTCTGTAAAAAAATTTCCCCTTCCTACGTGTCCAGATAAAACGCAGATTGAAAAATTGGCCCGATCGTCTACACAAAGAACTGCGGGATCTACTTTCTTGTTTTCTAATAAAGGAACGATCATACGGACGACAGCCCCCACGCTGATGATAAAGATATGACAATCGTATTCCCGGAAGATTTCACGTAATGTTTGATCCATAGGAAGGGAAAGAGGTTGGAGTTTGGCGGCGCTTCCTGAATGAACTTGGAAGAAACGAAAAGATTTACTCCTGCCCAAGCGGATTGAATTTTTTTGGCTATCTTAAGTCCGTGTTTAGTTATTACAAAAACGGAATGCGGTTTTCTATTCCGTTTCAATATTTTGACCTTTTAATGCGCCCTTACGTTTTCGAATAGAAATAATCACCATCGAAAAATAATCACAGTTTTCGTTCTGAATTGTTTCTATATTTCTCACTATTTTTTTCGATCCGTCGTTCCGTAAGAAACGCAACTTGCGTTTTGTATAATATTTAATTCTTTTAATATATAGACAAGTCTCAGAATAACTCGACCTACTTTTGTAAGAACGACCGTATCGAAATGTCGTATGAGTTCAGGAAGGTCTTCCAATCCGGAAGTTCCGGGGATCACGCAGAAACGTTCTCTTCCATCTGCGAAAGGGGTTTTAAGAGTAGCGGGAATTGCAGTGATGGACGAAACTGCTGGAACGATTTCCACTTCGATCCCGGGCCAACGATCGTTTGCTTCTTCTAAAAGATAATTCCAGGAGCTGTAGACGGAAGGGTCGTCTTGGGTGATGAAGGCAACGTTATGTTTCTTTTTTAAACGTTTCCCAATTTCTGAAAAGGCTTTATCCCAAGTGGGAATGAGAATCTTCGGATCTTTCGTCATAGGAAAATGAAGAAACAATTTTTCTTGGGTAGAATTTTCTCTTACAATCGGAGAACAAACCCTCCATGCGAAAGGTTCCAGATGTTCACTACTTTTAGGAATGGCTAGGACTGAGACCGAATTCAAAACATGCACCGCTCTGAGAGTGATCAAGTCAGTGGCTCCTGGACCAAACTCGACTCCGTAGAGTTTTCCATATTTGCGGACAATCATGCGAAAAATCCGTCCGGTTTTATGATTTTAAAAATATGAATTGGATTCAAAGCTTCGTATTTAAGATAATTTGTAAGAGGTTGCCCTCTGGAAATGTTTAGAAGCGTAACTTCGGGAACAAGGGTTAACTTTTTGAAACTGTGATAGGCCTCCGTGACGTTATCCAGAGTGACTGCGTCTATAACTAAACTTCCCAAAGAAGCAATTCTATTTAAGGAAATTCGAATAATGTCATAGAGGTTCCCTTTGGAGCCTCCAACAAAAATGCAGTCTGGGCCGGGAAGAACTTCCAAAACCTCGGGAGCCTTCCCGGGGATTACGTATACGTTATCCGTTTTTCTAGAATATGCGTTTTGTCTGCAAATTTCTAATGCATGTCTTGCGGTATTTGCGTTTTGGATGTCGATCGCAATTGGTTCAGAGATTCCCACGGATCTCGCGATATCGGATAACATTTTAGTGTTTACGGAAGAACCACCTCTATGAGTCATCATTACGCCGTCGGCCATCTTGGATAACTTTCTGATCATACCAACGATGATCACATGACGTATGGATTCTTTAACAGAGATTTTAATTCCTGTCCCGATAAAATCTCCGACTTGAATAAAGGAAAGTTCTTTCAGATTCGGGAATAGATTCATAGCGAACTTTTCGGATTTCCCGCCCGTCGTGAGGATGACGGTATCAACTTCGTATTCTCTCGCCATACGAATCGCTTGGATAACGCTCGCTTTAAATGCAGCTGTGGAAAATGGCTTGACGATGCCTGTGGTTCCGACGATGAAAATTCCAAGAACGTTTCTACTTATTTCCTTATTACCTGCGGACGTAGAAACGGCACACAACGCAATACTCCCCTTTCAAAGTGAACCTAAAACCAAACAGTAAACGAATGCATAATACCCTATTAGAATCTAACACATCTTATATTATTTTTTATTTAAGTTACGTTTACCTTGCTTCCGAGGTTTAAACGTATCTTCAAGATTTTCTTGAGATCGTATTCTGACTTTGAGATTTTCCTACTCAGCATGCCTTCCCAGGTTTAATCCCAGTGGCTTCTTCCTGTGCCTTTCGTCCCTCTTACAGCGGCGGATACCGTGACGGATTCTAACCGTCTTCCCACCGACGTGAAACGTCGATGAATCCCGTGAAAATAGGTTATAAATCCAGCAATATTCTTATTGATTCTTTTGAAAAGAATAATTTTTAATTCGAATACGGAATCCTCGGATTCCTATCGAAATTAATATTAACTGGGATTTGAAATCGATTTTTTCTTTCGTATACCTTCGTAAAATTTTTACAATTTGAAATAGAGTACTTTGAATTTAAGAATTACTTAGGCGGTGCCGAACTTGTTTTCAAACAGAATCAAAAGGTTTTTCTAGTTTTCTCAGGCAGAACTTGTATTCTAAGTAGAACACGCCAACTTTTTCGAGCTAAATCGGAGTCTATCCAATCTAAGATAGGGAAGTTTCGGAATTAAAATTGCAGGATTCTTAAAGTTAAAATCGTTTCGGAGAATCCTGCTTGACCTCAAAAGAAAGAAACTTATACATTTCGCATGTTTTTGTTAGGCCAAGCACGCCCAATTCTTGTCTGGCCGGAATTTTCTTGGATTCCTGTCATCAATGGAACTATCTTTGTGGCTCTTCTATTGGTCGTCGGATATTATCTGGAGAGACGTTTTCGGAAATCGATCGAAAATCGGGCTGCGCTTCGAGCTAAGATTCTTAAAAAGTTACCTCTCACATACATGAACGGAAGGGACGTGATTCAGATACATTCCTTTTTGGATCACACCTCGGTTTCCATACTTCAAAAAATTGCGGAGTCACAATCTTGGTTTCAGGAGATTTTTCTTCCGGAATTTGCACTTTATCTTGCTCATCAAGGGGAACTTCCTGCCTGGAGAGACACGATCATATTCAAAAGGCTGCAACATCTTGTTCGTGATCTCGGTCCTCATCCTAAAAAAATCACCCCCGTCGTATTTTTAACCGATGGAGAAGAAGCCTTTCCCGGTTTTTTGTATTCTAACCCACCGGGGCCCGACTTCGTTCAGAAGTCGCTCCGTACGAAAGTATTCACAAAAAAACTCTACAATGCGTTTCCGGTTTCGGTGGGAGATAAGCTTCACGTTTTGTATTCAGGCGATGATAAGGAATGGATGCGTTTCGACGCGAAGATTTTTAGTCTGAAAGGGAACGATATGGGTATTCAAGTAGAAACTGTTCCCGAAAAAGATCCGGAAAAAACGAGAACTTGGGGCGGAATTCAAATGGGAGGCATTGGAGGAATTCAGGAAGATGTCGTCCTGCCCGACGAATTTCAAGGAAGTCTTGTACAAATTTTAAACTACGGTGGTATGAGTCCTTCTACCGCGGCTGAGATTCAAAAAAGGGTACATACATTTAAAGAACATCCTGGTCTGGTCCGTAAAGAGCACAAACCGGAAGAAATCCAGACTTTTATAGAACTCTATTCTGCTTGTTATGCAAAATACAGATCGGACATCGCTCCCATTCCAAAACCGGTTTTACTATTTTTATATTTCTTTTATGTGGACGAGAATCTTCTTTCTCCCACGAGAATTGTTCAACTTTACGGAACGCTGGAAAAAATCAGAAGTTATACACAAGATCCTGATCCTTCCAGTCATAAACTTGCAGTGTATTTTTTACCGGAATGGTTGGGACTCATTCTTTCGGGCAAAAAAAAAACTTCTCGAAATCATTTAGCACAATCGTACGAACAAGTGCGCGCTTCCATGCTTCGCAAAACGGGAACTGACGAATATGCGAGTGACAGCGGGGTTGAAGATTTGTTGCATCTTCTCGATTGGGAATTGAGCAATTTATTATTCAACGGACTTATCGGCGTTTCTTCCAATCCGAATCTTGCATATCCGATTCTTTCCGAAGATCAAATGTACGGAGAAACCGATGCGTTTTTAGTCACGCATGAAAAAATAAATGCTGTTGTAGATCACGTTCGCAAAATCGATAAACATCTTTTTTACAGACAAATCTCCTTTGAACCCGAACAGACTCCCGGCAAACCGGAACTTGCGATGAAAGAAATTTGTCCAGATTGTATCATACTTCCGGTTTTCGGAAATAGAGGGGTTCTTTGGCAGGAAATTACTTCCGGACTTGTATCAAGAGGGCGTCTCGTATTTCCTCAGATTTTGAACGAGAACATGACTTTGGCGATTACGAGAACCCTTGGAGAATTCAAGTGGGAGATTGAAAGGACGGTTCGGGGAAGGAAGTGGAAAGATTCTGCTCCACCTTCACTTACTTCGGAATATTATCTTTATCTGGAAAATTATCGGAAGTCCCCTGCTCTCACTCCCGATGCGAAAAAGAGCATCGATCAACAACTTGTCAAATACAGAAAAAATTTAAAAGATATGTTTGCTTCGGATTATTCCTATTGGATTCTTTTCGAATCGTCCGGAAAACTCAGACTCAACCGAGTGGCGAGGGACGTTCTCAATCGGTATGTTCCTTTTTCCCCTCAAGTTCGGGCCGAATTGCAAAAACATCCAATTCTGAAGGAATCGATGGATTCTTTCGAGTCCAGAAAAAGAAGACTTGTTTCGGGAATCAAAAAGAGATACAACCCCTATTTTCAGGCTGGAAACGTTCCTGTGGAGGTTTTGGAAACGATTCGGTTTTTCGAAGAAATGTGAGAATATTATAATAACCTTTCAAATGCGGATGCCCGTAAGTCTTTCGTCACGAAAAATTTGGCATGGCAGGCGGGACAACTGTGGTTCCCGAAATTTTGTATCTTCAAAATATGAAAACAAATCGGACAATTGATGAGCACGGGAGCGTTTTCGGAAAAAGTGGAAGAATCAACTGCAATCAAATGCGATTTTGCAGATTCCCGATCTTTGAATATGGGAATTTCCTTTTGTGCGGAGATTTCGATAGACGCAGAACAAATTGCAAACTTGGATTCTGGAAAACGTTTTGGAAGTCGGTTTAATATCGAAACACCTTCCGGCGTGGTCGATTTAAGCCCGGAAGCGTCTAAAAGAATTTTACGCGGAAATTCGGATAGCTCTTCCAATTTGGAAAGCAAAGCTTCTCCCAATTTAAAATCCAAATCTCCTTGGAGGTTGATGATGATTTCTTTCAAGGTGCCCTGAAATAACGATTTATCCTCTTATTGGAAGTGAGGCAAGAAAAGAATTTCTGCAACACATTTTTCGGTTTACCTAAAAATCGGAATGATCTGTTTCAAAAAGGTTGGACTTTTAGGAACGAACGGATTTTATTTCCTACATGCTCGGTCAGTGGAATCGAAGAATGTGGATCTTTCCTTTAGATTTGTTGTTCATGGGAATTTCCTATTTTTTGGCGCATTGGATTCGTTTTGAGTCTTTTATTTTTCTGACGTCGCCAGAAAGATTTTTTACTTCTTTGATCATTGTCATTACCGTAAGGGCCTGTGTTTTTATACTCTCCGATATTTACAGATCGATTTGGGTTTACGCTTCGATACACGATCTTGTAGAAATCATCAAGGTCACACTTCTCTCCTCTCTGATTTCAACCACGGCCCTCTTATTTTACAATCGTTTCGAACAACTTTCCAGAATGGTTCCCGTTTTGGATACGCTTCTTCTACTCAGTTTTCTTTGTATTCGTAGTTTTTCCTGGAGAGTATTTCGGGATCAGTACATTCTCAAAAAATCTAAGGAAGAGGGCCTTCCGACTTTGATTCTGGGAGCCGGAAAGATCGGCGCGACTCTACTTTCGGAAATTCGAAGACACAATGAACTCAAGCTCAATCCGATCGGATTTTTGGATGATAACGTCCAGAAGATCGGAGCGCATATCCAAGGGGTGCCGATTCTAGCGAAAATCGACCAAGCGGAACAGATGATCAATCGTTTCGGAGTAAAACAAGTCATCATCGCAATTACCAATCCCGACGGAAAACTCATCAGTCGATTGATTCGTTCTTTTGAGAATACGGATGTGAAGTTTAAAATTCTTCCTTCTTTGGGCTCTTTGTTTTTTGATTCTCCCAAATTAAATCAACTCAGAGAGGTGCAGGTGGAAGACCTTTTAGGTCGACCGGTCGTGGATCTTGAAGTCGAGTCCATTCGTTCCTATCTAAAAGGGAAATCGATTTTGATTACTGGAGCGGGAGGTTCGATCGGAAGCGAGCTTTGTCGGCAGGTTGCCGTTTTTGAACCGTCTCGAATTCTTCTTTTGGATGCGGCGGAAACTCCGTTGTATGAAATTGAATACGAGCTTGGAAAGAAATTACAAGGACAAAATATAGAACTCGTTCCGATCATCGCGGATATCAAAAATCTTTCCAGAGTCAGTTCTATTTTTGAAAAACATTCTCCCGAAGTTGTATTTCACTCGGCCGCTTACAAACACGTTCCGATGATGGAAATCAATCCGACCGAAGCAGTGATGAATAATGTGTTGGGTACAAAAAACGTCGCTGATATTTCCAGACTTTCGGGCGTGGAGCGCTTTGTTTTAATCTCCACGGATAAGGCGGTCAATCCAGTGAACATCATGGGTGCTTCCAAACGTGCGGCGGAATTGTATTTACAACATGTCTCCCGAGAAACAAAAACCAAGTTTATTACGGTTCGATTCGGAAACGTTCTCGGTTCCAACGGATCTGTGATTCCAAGGTTCAGGGAGCAAATTGCAAACGGTGGTCCGGTTACCGTTACACATCCCGACGTGATCCGTTATTTTATGACAATTCCAGAAGCGACTCAGCTAGTTCTCCAAGCTGGAAGTATGGGAGAATGCGGAGAGATCTTTATCCTTGAGATGGGAGAACCAGTAAAAATTCTCAACTTAGCGGAAGAAATGATTCGTCTCTGTGGTCTCAGACCTCATGTAGATATACCGATTCAGTTCACCGGACTCAGACCGGGGGAAAAATTATTCGAAGAGCTTCTTTTGGATTTGGAAGGAATTAAAAAAACCCATCATCCTAAAATCAAAATCGCCGCGCCCTTGGAAAATCAGGAAGTGAGTACGTTTGTTGCAAGATTCAACGAACTTTTGACTGCAGGAAGGATTAACAAGGATATCTTTCTCGCTTTTAAAGCTTTGGTTCCGGAATACAAGATCCACGGGGATTATTTGAACGAAGCCGTCACGGGAGTTCCCGATCAAAATTTGAAGAATGGATAATCAATATCTGAAAGAAGAGATTTTGACTCTCAGAAAATTCAAACGTTCTTTGTTCGAACTTTATTGGGGAGGATTCGGAACCTTCTACCTACACGCCCTTCCCCATCCTCAATTGGTTATCGGCAAACGAGGGTTAGTCGGAAGCGAAAAGGAAGTCGGAATTATTCTCGTATTCGGACCCAAAGGTGGAGTCCGTAATTTAGACGTAGGAGAAGAATGGATCTACGCCGAACTTCAGTTCGGTTATACTTGGGAAGAAGTTTTTGTTCCTTGGGATTGTATATTCCGTTACTTCGATAAAGCTCAGACAACTTTGATGAATATGAAAGTGTTTGCGTCGGAACAAACACAAGAAGCCTCTCAGGGACTTTCATCCGGAGAAAAAACAACTTCGGCGAAAAAAAAAGAAGATGATGTGAAAGGCGATCAGTCCAACGTGATTCAAGTGGATTTCGGGAGTAAATCAAAACAATGAGCCAAAATAGATTCAAATGGTTTGTGCCGGGGGATTTGGATGGATTTTTCGGTCTGATGATCGACAATCTGATTCAGATTCTCGTTCTTTCTTTTTTGTTGACTACGCTTTGTGGTGTTCCGAGCGAATTTGTATATAAAGTGATTCTTCCGGGAACGGCGATTTCTCTTCTACTTGGAAATCTGTTTTATTCTTGGCAGGCGCATCGTCTCGCCCGGAAAGAAAACAGGCCCGACGTCACTGCTCTTCCGTATGGAATCAATACGGTTTCCTTATTTGCATTTACGTTCTTTATTATGCTTCCCGTATATAAGAAAACCGGCGATTACAAAATGGCTTGGCAGGTGGGACTCGTGGCGAGTTTTCTTTCGGGTTTGATTGAAATGTTCGGTTCCTTTGTGGCGGAAAAAATTCGGAAAGTGACTCCAAGGGCTGCACTTCTTTCCTCACTTGCGGGGATTGCGATTACGTTCATTTCCATGGACTTTTTAGTCCGCACCTTTCAAAATCCTCTGATTGCGTTTCTTCCTTTCGGAGTGATTTTATTGCAGTATTTCGCAAGAGTTGTGTTCCCATTCCGTATTCCGGGCGGACTTGTATCCGTTGTTTTAGGAACTGTGCTTGTTTGGTCTGCGGGAGTTTGGGGAAATCCGATTATGGACGCGGACTTACTTAAGGGCTCCACGAATCACATCGGATTTTACTTTCCCACCTTGTGCGCACATGATTTGTTTACCGCGTTTCGATTTGCGGATATTAGAGAATACCTTGCGGTTCTAATTCCGATGGGAATTTTTAACGTAATTGGCTCCTTACAAAATATAGAATCCGCGGAAGCTTCTGGGGATTCTTTCAACACGAGAGATTCTCTTCTTGCAAACGGAGTTGGAACCGTAGTCGGGTCTTTTTTCGGATCTCCATTTCCAACCACGATTTATATCGGCCATCCGGGTTGGAAGGCTTTGGGTGCCAGGGCTGGTTACTCTACTCTCAATGGAGTTTTCATGACGATCGTTGCTTTGTTCGGACTTCTCGCTTTTATTCAAGCATTGATTCCCGTGGAAGCGGGAATGGCGATTGTACTTTGGATCGGAATTGTGATTGGTTCTCAGGCGTTTGGAGCGACTCCGAGTAGGCACGCTCCTGCTGTTATCATCGGGATTTTACCGGCACTTGCAGGTTGGGGAGTTTTACTGGTACAGTCTACGTTTAATTATGCGGATCGATTGAACATGGAAATTCTGGAAAATGCAGGAGTGAAAGGGACCACACATCTATGGATGTCCGATGTCCCTCTTTCCCTTCCGTTTTTACCTTATCCT
>NZ_CP024872.1:125000-205000 GCF_000306675.2 Leptospira mayottensis 200901116 | reverse complement strand
CGCGCACGATTGCGACTTGGCTGTTTTGGAAGCCGAAAGTCCCGATTTCTACAAGGACTCAAGAGATTTACAGCTCGGAGAAATTCCTGAGCTCAATTCTCCACTGATTGTGGTCGGTTATCCGATCGGAGGGAATAAGGTTTCGGTTACGAGAGGAATCGTTTCCAGAAAGGATCAATCGGTTTATTCCCATTCTGCCGTTGACAGTCATTTAGTCTTACAAGTGGATGCGGCGATTAATCCAGGAAATTCTGGAGGTCCAGCGATTCAGGACGACAAGGTCGTAGGAGTTGCGTTTCAGGTTGCAGTCAAGGGCGAGAATATCGGATATCTTATTCCCACAAACGTTATACGTCATTTTTTAACGGACATAGAAGACGGGAAATATGACGGATACGTGGAGCTTGGAGTAAGAACTTTGAATTCGTTTAATATTTCTTTGAGAAAGGCCAAAGGAATTCCGGATCATTTGGAAGGAGTTTTTGTTTCCAGAGTTTTAAAAAACGGTTCTGCAGAAAATTATTTAAAGGAAGGAGATTTTCTCACCGAGATAGACGGGCAACCGATCGGAAAAAACGGAACCGTTATGCAAGATAAGGACGCAAGAGTTGACTTTGTCGAGATCGTGGATAATAAGCATGCGGGAGACAATATCTCTTTCAAACTGTATAGGAATGGAAAAGAAATGTCTGTTTCTTTTCCAGCACGTCGTATGTCTGATTTCGATTTTATGAGAAATCAATATGATAAACAGTATGATTTTGAAATGATCGGCGGACTTTTATTTCAAGAAATGTCCCGAGATTTGATCACAAGTTGGGGGCGCGGCGGCAATACTTCCGGAGGAAGTCAGCTTTTATACAGGTTTTTTTACTTCATAGAAGACGGACTGAACCGGACAAAAAAAAACGACGTAGTTTTATACCGAAAACTTTCTCATCCAATCAATTCTTCCGCGGAATATTTTGTGAACCTAGTTTTAGAATCCGTGAACGGAATTCCTGTTACGGAATTGAGTGACCTAAGAAAGATCTTGAAGCAATCTAAGGATAAATATCTTCGTTTAAAGTTTTTAGATGTTCAGGTCCCTCTCGTTTTGGATCGCGAGGAAGCTGGAAAGGCGGATGAAAAAATCCGTAAAATTTATGGTCTGGAATAATTAAGGAAATTATAATGTTAAAAATCTGGATCATGCCGATATTAATCTGTTTTTCGTTGGGGCTTTTTGCCGAAAAGGTAGAATCGGATCGTATTCTCATTAAAAAAAAACATTATAAAACGAAAAAAACAAATTACGATACCAAAAAAAACCCTGTGCTTTCAACGAAAGCTTCTGCTTTATCTGGTAAGGGAATTCAGGAAATCTATCATAAAAGTATCGTTCAGATCAAAGTCACTTATCAGGAGCCCGAATATCATCAACCTTGGAAGAAAAAGAATCCTAGGGTTCGAAGAGGAGTCGGGGTGGTCACAGAAGGAAATCGGATACTGATACCCTACTCGCTTTTACCGGATGCGACTTTGATCGAAGTAAAAAAATATTCTTCCTATTCCGAGATAAAAGCGGTCGTATTTCGTCACGATCCGGAATCCAATCTGGCTCTCCTTCGAGTCGAGAAAAAGAGTTTCTTCGATGATCTTATTCCGCTTACGTTTTCCCCGGTTGTCGTGTATCCGAAGCAGGTTAACGTTTACCAACTCGATAACTCCGGTTCGATTCAAACAACAAGCGTGACTTTTTTGAGTATGGACATGGATCAGATGCCTCTTGGTCAGGTAGAACTTCCCGTTGTGGACGTGAGTTCCAGCGAGGGTTTGAACGGTTTTGGAGAAGTTGCGATTGAGAACGGAAAAGTTTCCGGTATCCTTTATGATTTTACTTCTGGAAAAAATTCGGGGAGAATCATTCCCTCTTTTGTCATTCAAAAATTCATCGAAACTCCGGGAACGGACGTATTCGGTTATAAAGGGTTTCGTTTTCGCCCAATTACGGACGGCTCTGTAAAAAAATATTACGGTATGGAAAAATCCGACTCCGGAATTTTAGTTGCAGATGTGATTCCAGGCTCTTCAGCGAGTGGAGTCCTGAAGCTTGAGGATATCATTCTCGAATTTGGAGGTAAGAATGTGGATTCGAAAGGATATATCGAACATCCTTTGTATGGAAAACAGGTTCTTTCCTTTTTGGCACACTCCGGGGATTCGTTCGGATATTCATTAGGAAAAGAAATTCCTATGCTTGTATTGAGGGATAAACAAAAGATTCGTTTGAGCATGAAGTTGAAACCGTTTCCTTATTCGGCGGTTCGAATTCCGTTTAAAAATATTCCCGCTTCCAACGATTTTGCCGTAGAAGGTGGTTTTGTGTTTCTGGAACTTTCTGAATCCCTTCTGGAAGAATGGGGAAAGGATTGGAGATCCAGAGTGGATCGAAAACTTCTCTATCTTTATGATTATTATAAATTTCACGAAAAAGAGGAAGATGTCGGAAAGATCGTTCTTCTTTCTCAAGTTCTTCCGGATGAATCTAATAACGGTTTTCACGATCTTAGTTTTAAGATCGTGGAAAAAATTGACGGTCAAGGTGTGAAATCGGTCCGGGATTTAAAACAAAATATTAGACAAGGTAAATCCGATTATACTTTGATTTCTTTGGACGACGGAACCGAAATCGCTTTGGATAGAACGAAGTTAACGGAGATTAACGAAAGAATTTACAAGAGTTATAAAATTCGTTTTTCAGAAACCGGGAATTGAAAAATCCATTTGAGATTCGAAAGTTCTTGTTTTAATTTCGTTACAATTTTACGTTTCATCCGAAAATTTGAGGTTTGTTTTTAAGGACTTTTTCATTTATAGGGTTTCTTGTTCTATACCTTGAATTTGAAATGACAAAGGAGCTCTTCATTTCCAGATCTCGTAGGGAAGCGTCGAAGAGATAAATGTAAGTTTAAGCAAAAAAATAAAAACGATACTTCCGGTAACGATCCAATAAGCGAAATCTGAGATGGAGTCGTCCTCTAACTTCCAAAAGATCAAAAACGCGGTTGAAACTGTGAACATCCTAGAAACGTTTTCATACGAAGACCAATACAGTACATAACCTGCAGAAAAGACGGAAAATATCACTAGAAAAAAAGTAAGTCGCGCTGCGATTCCCTTTTTCCAATTTCCGCTACTGAGAATAAACAAACCGACGGCGAATAGAATAAAGATCGGAACTCTAGAAAATTTCTTTGCAAAAAGAATCAGGCCCGTTTCAAAATTGGGAACTTGCAAAAAAAATACTATGGAAGGATGATTGATCTCTCTCCAATAACCGATAAGACCGTCTAACGGAGTGAAAAAATCTGTGAATCTTGCTGGAGACCAATTTGGGAATTGAATTCTTAGAAAAACGGCCCAAAGAAACGGCAACAATAAAGTCGAAACGATTATTGCCGCATCTTTCCATTTTTTTTTCGAGAGAGCTTCAATTCCAAGAGGAAAAAGTAAAAAGAGAGCTTGTTCTTTTGTTAAAATTGAAATTCCCCCGAACAAAGAAAACCAAATCCATTTTTCTTTTTTGTAAAACCAAAATGTTATCACTAAAAATCCGGTTAGAACCGCATCGCAGACTAAAAGTGAGTAACTTCCTAAAAGAAAAGGTGAAAATAAATGGAAACTCGAATAGATACGATGCCTTTCGCCGCAAAGATCTCTTAATAAGAACCAAGAAATCAAAATCAAGACGAGATTTAGAAAATACATTCCGAATACGGTTCCCCAGGTTCCGAACCAGCCGAAAATGGAAACAAAGAATGGATAACCGATTCTAGATGCACGAATGTTTTCTTCGAATCCTTTAGGCCAGTTTAAATTGAATTCGCTTAACATTCTGGAATAATAATAAAAGATTTGTCCGTCGTAGCCAGCTCCTAAATCACCGGGACGACCTAAAAATACGACCGCGCCTTTTGGGGTTTCTGCCGCATTTTGAACAACGAATTGCATTCCGAAGTTGATTTGGGAACTCGGATTCCAATCGTATTTTTTCCAGATTAAAAAGGAAGAAAGAGCATATAATAAGACGAACAGAGGAAGAATAAAGAGAGGATTTACAAATAAGGATCGGATTTTTGAAAAAAAAGCATCCAATTTTTTCATTATTTTTCCCGTGCTGAAACGTTTAAAAAATTCAGAATGACATCAGTATATAAAGCCGAACTGCGTTTTGCTCCGTTAAAAGTTAGATGATGAGGATCTAAAAACAATTTTTTGTTGGGAATCGCATCTTTGAGATCATAAAAATCGAAT
Organism: Leptospira mayottensis 200901116; assembly: GCF_000306675.2. Taxonomy (NCBI): domain Bacteria; kingdom Pseudomonadati; phylum Spirochaetota; class Leptospiria; order Leptospirales; family Leptospiraceae; genus Leptospira; species Leptospira mayottensis. The sequence goes on along the minus strand of NZ_CP024872.1, from coordinate 200,704 downwards.
GTATCGCTTTTGTGGGAGTCCAAAAATTTAAGATAGCCCTGATACCAGTTTCCATTTTTATAATATTTACTTTCAATTGGATTTTCGGGGGAGTTAATGATGATCAATTTTTGACCGTTCGCTTTAAATTTAGCGATCGTCTTTTCCAGGAATCGAATCTCGGACCAAGCGAAATAAGGAGAATTACCCAAGATCTCTTTATTCTTCTGGATTTTTTTCAATCGGTTGAGTGCGCCTTCGTTTTCGGGATTATAGTAAAGACGTCTTTCGTAGTCTTTCAGATAATCTTCGTCGGACATGGCTTCGATCCGATCATCGTCCAGGCCGTGAATTCTTTCATAGGAGATTCCAGTTCGAATTTCTCTTCTGCAAAAGTTTTGAGGCAGACGGATTCCGTACGTCGCGGGAACGCCGAAAATTCTCGCATCAACTTCATTAGAACTCGTGGTCGGTGAAACTGTAAATTCTAAGGTTACAGTTTGTGGTATGCTCCCGGATTTTTCTTTAAATTCAAGAATCAACGGTTTCCAGCCTGCTTTCGAATATATTTCATTGTAAATGGGTGCTTGCGTTGAGATCTGTGTATCGGCGGATGAGATTCGGTTGATCTGAACTCTGATTCCCGGTTTCTGAGTGAAGATATCTTCCGACAATTTCCCGTCTTTGAGCTCGCATTCGATTGTAAACTTTGGTGGGGTCCATCCTCTCAAAAAAATCCCTTCTTTGGGCATAGAGCCCGTATAATAGTGATAGGAACGCATGGTTCTCGTATGATGTTCCATGTATTCTATCCAAGGATCGTATAAGAAACTTCTAAAGCGATTGAGTAAGATCAATGTTTTGGTCAATTGAGCAAAAAATTCCCCTTTTGTATAGTTTTTCCAGTGGTCGGCAAGAAACTCTCCTGGAAAAATAAAGCGATTTTGATGACGGATTTTGTAATCTCTTAATCTTGCTTGTTCGTCGAAACTAACTCCGGAATATTCTTTTTGTTGAATATAATCTAATTGTAAATCTGCTGGATTTAAAATGTAGACTACGAGATCTGGCTTTTTATTTAAAATATCATCGGAATAATAGTAAAGATCTGTGGGAGATAGGGCGGGATGAGAATAAAATTCCGCTCTGAATTTTTCCCCATCTTTTATGTAGGACGTTCGTATTTCATTCGTGATCTGTTGCGGATATGCGGAATAGAGCGCGACACTACTCCCTGCGACGAGAATCCCCTTTTCATCTTTTTGAAAACGAATGTTTCTTTGTTTATGAAGAAAGTTATACCAAGGAGAAGTGTCCCATTCTAACTCATTTGGAAATTCGAAAAGAGCAATTGGAAACAGAACTCGGTCTAAAAATAGAAATCCAAGTAATAGAAGCAGAGAGATCCAGATCGTTTTGATTTTTACTCGAGTCTCGGGATTCATTTTACCTTAGAATTGTAATTGGAGCAGAATGATCTCATGGGTATCCACGCTAAAACCGTTTGGACTTTTGTCCAGAGGAAACGGACGAATTTCAAAGTCCTGCTCTTCAATCATGTTTTTTTAACGAACGTGATCGTATTATTTTTTAATTTCATCTAAGCGAGTAGGTGCCATAAGCCCTTAATTTTACGTTTTTGTTGTCGTTGTTTCTCCGCAATGAAGCCTACTAAAATTCTATCTTTCCCTATACTATTACGGCTTTTTTCCAGGATTTTCTTTTTTAACTCTTTTTGATCCTTTAAAGATTTTCGTTTTTTCGGGTTTTATTCACAAATATTCTTTGTTTGTAAGAGTTCCCACAAATTCCTCGAAATTCTTTCGGATTAATTTTTTGAAGAGTTTGAACTTTCCCAGTAAAAATCGGTAATTTTATGTAAAATAAGTTTGATTCTCAGTATCAGCTTAAAAGAATTGTCACAGTATTGTCAGGAGGTGCAAGATGAGTTTAGCAACCATTTTACGAGAAGGAACATCCGAAGAACACAAAGCTGCAGAAGGTTCCGCTTTCATTCGTTGTTTTATGAAGGGAATTTTGGAAAAAGGAACTTATGCAAAACATTTAGAAGCGTTTTACTTTGTTTACGAATCTATGGAAGAAGAGTTGGAACGCCATACAGGAAATGCGGTACTAAAATCGATTCATTTTCAAGAGCTTTATCGAAAAGATGCACTTTTAGAAGATCTTCAATTCTTTTATGGAACCTGGAAACCAACCGATCGCCAGCCTAGCGCGGCGACTCAAGTTTATGTGAAAAGAATCCGTAATATTTCCGAAACTCGGCCCGAATTGTTAGCTGCGCATTCCTATGTCCGTTATTTGGGAGATCTTTCCGGTGGGCAGATCTTGAAAAAAGTTGCGGCCAGGGCTTTGAACCTTCCGGAAGGACAAGGGATTTCTTTTTACGAATTTCCCGCTATTCAAGATATCAACGGATTCAAACAAAATTATCGTACCGCGTTGGACTCTCTGCCCGTAAACGATTCCGAAAAACAAGCGATTCTATCCGAATCCAAACAGGTATTTCTTTTAAATCAGGGAATTTTTTCTGAACTGGAACAGGACTTGATTTCTGCAATCGGTAAGGAAGTTTACGATACCGTTTTGGGAAAAGGCTGATTTGAAAAAATCAGCCTACTTTCTGCCAGTGGCCGTTTTTTTGGCGATGCTTCCGGTCACGATGATCGTGCCTGTATTTAAGGAAATTGTAAAGGATAGATTTCAATCGGGCAATGGAGAAGTCGCCTGGTTTTTGAGTATAGCGATGCTCGGGTCCTTTGTTTTTTCACCGATCGCTGGCTTTCTTTCGGATTATTTCGGAACTCGTAAAAAACTCATCGTTCTTTTTTGCGGGTTTGATGCCTTACTTTTAAATCTTCTTCCTTATGCGGAAAATCTCCCCACACTTTTATTTTTTCGCTTTTTGGAAGGAGGAGCGCACGTATTCGTGATTGGATTACTTCTCGCTTCCGTCGCTGACTTTGAGCATGGAGAAACTAAACTCGAATTCGGCAACGGAAGTTTGATGGGTTTATCCGGAATGTTACTTTCTTTAGGAGGGGCCGTGGGACTTTCTTTCGGCTTTTTAGGGAAACAGGATCCAACTCTACCGTTTCGAATCGGTTCTGGAATTTTATTATTTCTTGGTTGGATCGTATATCGACTTGTTCCTGAAGAAAAGTTTAGATACTCGAAAAAACATTCTTGGAAAAAATCCGGCGTTCTCTTTTTAACTCACCCTCTTCTTTTGTTTCCTCTCGCATTCCAATTCTTGGATCGTTTCACTTCCGGATATTTTATGAGTTCTCTGAATCTGCGCCTTCGGGAAAAGTTTTTCCTGAATCCTTCCGAGACTGGAAAAATGTTATCCTTAGTTTTTTTACCGATGGCTCTTTTATCTTATCCTGCGATTCGTCTTTCCAAAAGAACCGGAAAGTATTTTCCAGTTGCCATCGGGTCGTTAATCTACGGGGTTTCTTTGGCCTTTTCCGGAATGTTTCAGTCGGTTATATGGATCGGCGTTTCACTTCTATTCTGCGGATTGGGTGCGGGGTTGATGTTTGCCACTTCTTTACGACTCGCCTCTTCCCTTTGTAAGCGCGAAAATAACGGGCTTGTGATGGCTGGTCTGATGGGATTCGGCTCTCTTGGATTTTTTTTAGGTCCGATCTCTTCGGTGGGGCTGGATCAGATCTCTACTACTTGGGCTCCTTTTTCAGGATCTTCTCTCACCGCATTCGTATTCGGATCTGCACAGATTCTAATCGTTTTGATGAGCATTCCGTTTTACAAGATTCTCAATAAAAAAGAACTTTAGAATATTCTAAAAATATTTTATATTTGGAGTAATGTCTTACGAAAATTTGAACAAAAAATCTAAAATTGAGCGGAAAATCCGCCGTAATAAAATCGAGGTCGAGTTGGATTGTAGGCAAGTTCGTATTGATTGAGCACGTTATCCACTCCCAAAAAAAGAGAAAAGTGTTTATTGAAGAATTTCTGTTCGATTCTTACATTCAAAATCGTAAATGGTTTTCCGTAAATCACGGGAGGATTTTCGTTCAATTTAACTTCGGTGGGAATATAATCTTGTCCTGCCAGATTGTTCGTGGCACTATAAAACGGCCTTTTATCCAGATGTTTTCCTCTCAGGTTGAATTGGAATCCCCCAGGGGAAGTGTAGATGAAATTTGCGGACGCCTGATGAAGCGCTCTTCCTTCTAAAGGTCTGTCCGTATTTAGATCTCTTGTATCCGTATGATTATAACCCAATTCGAGTGTGAAGTATTTTAAGAATCTATACTGAACTCCGAATTCCCCTCCTCTCGTATATGCCTTTGCGATGTTCTGTAATTGAAATTCGGCAAATTCCTTTCCTTTGTTCGAATCGAATTTGTACTGGATTAAGTTGATAATGTCGTTGCGGTATAAACTGAGGGAAAATGTCAAAAAACTAAAAGGACTGTATTCCAAGTCCGAGTTGATCGTGATTGATCGTTCTGGTTTTAAATTCGGGTTCCCTTCCACAACGTAACCCACGGCCGGGTTTTCAAAGCGAAGATATAATTCCTGAAAGCTGGGTGGACGAAAACCCCTTCCGTAGCTCGTCCTCCAAACTAAGTTCTGAAAAATATCGTAACGGACTGCAAGCTTAGGAGTTGTTTGATTACCAAATTGAGAATCGTCGTCGTATCTTACTCCCGGAATCACTCGAATTCGAGGAGAACTGGAGACAGTCCACTCGTCTTGAAAGAATACAGCCTTTCTAGTTCTATATACGTACCGACTCTGTAACCGATCCGATTCTAATTCGTTTGCAAAGGATTCCGCGCCTATCGTGATAAAATGCCTTTCAGAAGCTTCCATGTCCAATTGAACGGTTCCTTGGGAAGTGAGTTCTGCGTTCAATTGTTTCACGTCTAATTCGTTCGCCCCTCTTTGGTTGTTGTAGTATTTGTTTTCCCATTTGGAAATGTTTCCTCGAAAGGAGATCAAATTTCTTTTTCCAAATCCATATTCCAAAGAACCCGTGGCTAGAAAATCGTGCGTTTTATTATTCCGATCAAAAATTGCTTTGGATTGAGTTACGTCTACTCCGTTTTGATCCCTATGTTGGTAAAGAATTCTAGTTTTGCCTTTGAAGTTTCCGTCCGGATTAAAGGTGAGATTGATCCCTGTGTTTAAATCCTGATATGCGTTTCCAGTTGTAGCCTGAGAATTCGGAACCAGTCTGTAACCTGGGTTTTTATTGTAACCTGCAGAAACAGCACCGCTGACGAACTCGTTTCTAAAACCCATGTTGGCGTTGGTATTGAATTCTCCTTCGGTATTGAAATTCTTTCGACTTCCGTTTCCGTAAGTTGTGCGCATTTCGTAGCTGAGTTTTTTATCAGCTTCTCTCGTGATGAGGTTGATGACTCCTCCGATTGCGTCTGCTCCGTATAATGCAGATGAGGCGCCTTTAACGATTTCGATTCTCTCTAAGTTTTGAACTTTGAATCTGCTGAGGTCCACGGCATTGTTTAAACGTCCTGCAATCCTTTCTCCGTCAATTAGAATCAGAACGTATTGCGAATCAAGACCGAGCATTCGAACTCTTGAACCTCCAAAGAATGGAACTACATCGATTCCCAATTGGGTTTCTAAAACTTCGGCTGCGTTTCTTGCACCGCTGGCTTCTATTTTTTTACGGGAGATTACTTCGGTCGCGACCGTGGAGTCTTTGAGTCTTCGTTCGCCTCTGGAACCTGTGACTACGATTTGGGATTCTTCTGGAATGTTTTGCCCGTTTTCTTTTCGAAGTGATTCGGTGACTGTAGTGTTGTTTTTCGTAGTAATTCTGTTCGGCGATTCGCCCTCAACGACTTTGGTTTCAGTTTTTGTCCTTTCATCTTGAGCTTGGATTGGAATGTAAAAGAGAATAGGAAATAAGATCTGAATCGATTTGAGTTGAAAGAACCGACGGATCGAAAAGAACATACGGTTAGTAAGGGATTTGCTTCCATCTTACCGTGGGATGCGCCGAGGTCCCCTCGGAATTATAATAACTGGTAATCTGAAAGAGATAGTATTCGTTCCCCGTATTGGAACGGATTATGAAAACATTATAATTAGGCTGTAAAAAAGCGAAAGTGTAGTTGAACCATTTGTTGAGTACGTTATTTCCCACGTAGTTGGTTTGGACTCCACCAGCCGCGATTTCAGATACGTTTGTGTCGGGAGAAAAAGAAGCGTTTGTACAACCCAAAGCTGTAGAAGTACTCGAAGCCGCGGTGTTAAAATCGGTGAGAACAGGGTTGGTTAAACAGGCACCTCCTTGTCCTTCCGAATAGGTCAAGCCTCCGTTTGTTTGAAGTTTGAATCTTTGAAAACCTACGTCCCAGCCTCCGGATACGTTCGGAACAAAAGCTTGAGTTTTGTCTGCAAAGTTGTATTTGATCCATACATCATACGAAACCGATCTGACTTTCGTGGTAAACGAACCGTCTTTGTTCGCTTCTGTGGAAAGAATTTTAGAACGACTCGCTTCTTCGATTTGTTTTTGTAAGGCGAGAATCGATTGTTTGAACGCAAGTTCTTCGTTGTCGACCGCGGAATGTTGTCTCGCACAGAAAACAAGGAGCAAGGCTCCGAGTCCAAAGAGAAATAGCGGTTTGAAATTCAGAAATGCGTTCATTTGAATCAATATCTTATTGTATTCGGAACGTAGTCGTAGGAGGCTCGGCGGTTCTGCTCGCAAGATAGAAAACAAAATAGTAATCCCCGCCTTTTGTGGCGTTTAGCGTATACGTGTAAGGACCATCGCCTGCAACAGAACCGTATTGACCTTCACTATTTGTAGTGTAAGTTGATCTTGTCGTATCTTGAGCGACGTCGGAAAGTGGACAAGAAGAGGCATTGTAGACCAAAGGTGCGTTTTCGTTGTTGGAGCTCCCTTCGTCAAAATCCGCAACGTTACGTCCGGTAAAAACAATTTTAGTTCCATTAGCTGCACCAGTAACTTTAACGGCTGCGATGGAATGATTTACGAATGGAACCTTGCCATAAATAAGTGTTTGAACGGAAGTAGTTGCAATCATTGCAGGTAAGGAAGCGACCTTGCCTTTGACGGTTGCGGAGCAGTTGTAACTGGGGGCTAAACTGACTAAAGCCAAAAGAAGCATTGGGACAACGTCGTCTTTCTTATCATCGTTCTTACAGTTTAAGAGCAGCCCAAGGATGAGGCTAAAAGTAACTGCTATTTTCGCATATTTTTGGATATTTCTCATAATGTACCCCTTTAGTAATTGAGTCATCTTGAAATTGTGAATATGAGAGTCAAACTCAAAATCGCGTATGATGAGAAAGAATTTTCTGTTCTTGTAAGTTCCATTTAACCTATATTAGGATATTATCTTTAAAATCTTAAATTCTAACCATGAACTTTGAACACAAAATGTGGGAACTCTTACACCAAAAATGTATATTTCTCTTGAGCTTTTTATTTTAAAAAATTGGCTTCTTTTTCTTGAATTCTAATTCTCAATTGTACCAAGCTATGATTCGGATCTGTTTTTTTTCTTTATCCAAGATTTTGATTATCGGTTTCTGCTTTTGGACTTTTTCATGTGTTCTTTTGGAAAAAGAACCTGTTTCCGGTGGAGTTCCTGTCTTTTCTAAAGAAGGTAAAATCCTTAGATATTATCCGTATCAAATTCGTTGGATTGGATTTGATGAGAGTGAATTTCCGGATATAACTAGATTGGTCGATTTTAGAAATCTCGCTTCTCTGGAAATCCTCCATCCCGAGTTTCAGAATTTAGAAGAACTCAGTTCCTTAAAGACAATCAATTTTCTAAACGTGAGTGGGACCAAAGTAAAGGATCTTTTTGTTTTATCCAAATTGCCCGTTCTACACAGTTTGTATCTAAGTAAAACATCCGTGGATGAACAAGATCTGAAACGATACTCCGAAGTCGGTAAATTGACCAAATTAGGTTTGTATAAAACCAAAATTCGCGATCTTTCTTTTATCGGCTCGGAGTGTAACCTACAACAACTCGATATTCGAAATACGGAGGTCTCCTCTTTGGAACCGATTGCAAATTGTAGGAACCTTTTAGAACTCCGAATCGGACATACTCATATCAAAGAGATTCGCTCTATCTACGAAATGAGGAACCTACGTTATTTAGAATGGTCGGGATTAGATCTTTCCCGGAAAGAATTAGATCTAGTTCGAGAGCAACTCCCCTACCTCAAGTTGGTTCCTATGCACGTAGATTCATTATAATATTCATTTTTTTTAATATGTAAGCGGTCCGGCTTCTGAGTGATTGTCGTAAAGGAGAATATCTTCTTTTTCTATGGGGATTCTATTCACTCTAATTTGTCCTGTGGTTTCTACGATTCTCAAAGTGCGAACCGGATATTTTTGTCCGTTTTCTTTTTCCAATACGACGGTTGCGTTTTTTCTTACCCTGGAAAGCCTTAAGCCCCAGACTTCTAAGATTTTCCCTTCGCTTTCCAAAACGAGTGCACTAATTTTGTTTGTATTAGAAGACGCTGATTTTCTATAAACTCCTTTTGGATTTCCAGGTATAAAATCGGGTTCGATAGAAATCGAATTGGATTGAATTGATTCGATTTGAAAGGAAAGATGATCACAATCGTAGGCGCGGACTAAGGTCCATCGGTTTCCAGATTCTTTGTTTGTAAAAACTCGGCAGGATTCCGGAATCAATTGTATCCCTCTGTTTGTTGTTTTTACGATTCCTTCGATTCTGGTTTCTTCTCGATTTTTACTGAGGGTTACGCTCAGCTGAGCAAATATAAATTTGTTCTGTTTTCGGGTCATGTCCAGGAATAACTGCCTCACAAAATAACCTTCTTCCAGTTTTTGAATTTTGGAATAATATTCTCCAGATAACACAGGTTTGTGAGTAGGAACGCCTTCCGTTTTTAAGTTATCTACGGAACAGAATCGAGTTGTGAAGATACAAATTGTGAAAAATACGAAAAATCGTCCCTTTTTACGATTGAACATTGGATTTAGAGTTGGTGATTCCTAAATATACGGTGTGCAAAATGATTTTCTACAGTTTAAAAATTGAGAAAAAATCTTCAATCAAGTTTCCTGATATTCTTTCTCGTTTCTAAAAAAGTGGAAGAGGCATATTTGTATGTACATCAAGTTTGATTTCGAATACGGATCTAGTGTTCAGAATCAAATCTGGCTTTGAGAGACGAAATTCTAAAATTTCAGATTGGGCGAAAAATATTTAAGACAAGAAGTGAACTCACTCCATTCCCATCATTCCACGGAATTCTCCCATTCGTTCTTCAGCTGCATTTTGTGCAAGTTCAAGAGAACGGGATACGGCCTGTTTGATGCTTTTCTGTAAAAGTTTTTTATCGTTTTTTGCAAGAAGTTCGTCTTCGATAAATATATCTTTGATGTTGAGTTTTCCGTCGGAGATACAAGTTACTAAGTCGTTTTTGGATTTTGCTTCGAAGGAAAGCGCCATCAGATCCTTCTCCACTTTCTTTATTCTTACTCGCATCTGATTCATTTGCTTTATTGATTCTAACTTGTTACCGAACATTTTAGGTCTTCCCTTTCAGAAAATTTGAATCGAGTATTTCCTTGCGAACCGAAGCGATTGATCGAAAATTCTCTCTCGATCAAATTCTGAAAATGTTAAAAACGGGCAACCAGAAAAGAAATTAAAAGGAAAGTTCCATTCCTAAGGAAGTAAAATATTCCGTATAGTACTGAGAGAACGCCGGAAGTCTAAGCGGACCCACATCCGTATAGATCACACCTTTGGAAAGGTTATTTCTGAAGTTCATGAAAAAGATCGCACTTTGGAAACTGGTCTTTCCACGGAAACTTGCGGAAAACGAACGTAGAGGTTCATCTACTTGAGTATTGATTCCGGAAGGTCTGGATGAGAGAAGATTGTAATAATTGTTTCCAAAAAATAACGAGTATCTTCCGGCCGGATCCAAAAGCATTGTAAATCCTAAAGTGGTCGCGTCGGATTCTGGAGTGATATAAAATCCGTTGTTTTTCGCGGTTGGGTCTGCAGAATAACTGTATCGGACATTGAGGATGATTTTTGAAAAGTCGATGAACATCGAAAAACGAGCGGCTTCCGGATTATAAAGTCCTTTTTCTTTTTCTTTGTTTAAAACGGAAGTTTGGAACAAAAGACGTTTTACGGGTTGGATACTCGCTTGCCATTCGATTACTCTTCCACCTGTGTTTCCCAGCGCCTGATTTCTAAGAATTGGATTGGTCCCAACGTTTGGATCTATATTCGTGAGTTGTGCATTTGCAGAATACGGAAGTCTGTTTGTGGTTAAACTCGAATTTCCAAAGGAACTTCCGGAAATAATTTTTGTACTGAGATATTCATTCGGTTTAAAGGAGAATCCTGCCATAGAATAACCCTGGTCTTTTTGATCCGCCGTGTAAGGAAGGGAATTTCCCGTTTTCAAAATCGCTTCCACTCCTGGTAAAATCGTGTAACTCAATTCAAAGGAGTCTAACTTAGCTTGATTAACTCCGATTCTATCCATATTTCCAATAGGATCCGCTTTTCTTCCTTGCATCGAGGGAGCTAATTCGGAAAAAGGCAAAAAAGGAAGAACGGAAGTCATTATTTGAATTTTATTCTGTTTACCGTCGAAAAAACGAGCTCCCATCCAATCTGCGTTTAGGTTGTTGAAGAGAAGGTCTGATTGATTCCCTTTTAAATTGTTTCTGGAAGGAAATAGAGTCCAGGTGTTGCCAATTCCTGCAAAACCGAAATCCTTAGCTCCCGTAAGTTCCAGGTCTTTTTCCAATTCGTTTAAGAGATTCGATCTTTTGGCGCCCAGGATTCGAAATTCTTGAATCTCTTTTTCTCGTTTTCCCGTCGAGGTCGGACTGGACTTGAAAGAGTCGTTCTTTTCTTCGAAAGGCAAAAATTCAGTTTTTTGAAAATGTTCGGGCGTTTTGACTTGTACAACGGATAAGAGAATCCCTAGCCCAATTGCAGACAAGCTACTGACGAACAAGGAAGATTGGATATTGATCACTCCGATGATTCTCATATACTAAATTTATTATCGGTAATCAAAATTGAAGGAACACTCGTAAATGTAAGCCCGATTTAAAACGAAAATTTTCAAAAAAATTATCCAGACGAAAAATCTTTTTTCCTACCAAAAGGTCGGTTTAAATCATTCAAAATTTTAAAAAGCTCAACGATGAGTGCGGCGTTCAAAAAACGAATCCTCATTTCCTTTCTTCCAGTTTGAGAGATCCTAAACACTTCGGAAAGAAATTTTTTCTAATATTCTGTCGCATTATTTTTGTAACTTCGATTTCTATTCATGTTCTTCTTCTTTTTTTCGATCAATTCTCTCCTCAATTAAATGGAACAAGCTTCCCTGTGGATATTTTCCGTTTTTGCCGAATTTTCCAGCCGGAATTCCAAAAACTTCCGGGATCAATTCCTCTACATGGGAGCAGGTAAAAATCTGAAATTTCCCTTTATCCATTGCCCTACGGATAGAAGAAGGCAGATTTAAATCCCGCAAATTCGCCGTAGGAATATAAACCGTATATTTATCTCTAGAATTTCCGACGATCTGAGTCACTTCGAACCAAGCGGCGATTTTAGTGTTTACGGAGCCGACTGGAAGAATTTCTCCATATTGAGAAAGCGCTCCGGTGACCGCAATATTACAAGGAATTTCGAGGCCGCCGAGAGCAGAAAGTATCGCAAGAAGTTCGGCGCAACTTGCCGAGTCTCCATCAATCGGCGAATAATTTTGTTCGAAAAGTATTGAGGCATCCAAGCCGAAGGATTGTATATGAGAGAACATTCCTTTAATATAAGATTGTAATATAAAAACTCCCTTATCGTGTAAGTCTCCAGAAAGATTCACTTCTCTTTCTATGTTGATGAAGTTTCCGGAACCGAGGGCGACCCGTGCGGAAACTTGATTTACTTGTCCGAAGTCGGATAAGGAAGAATGTAGTAAGATGACGGAGAGTCCATTGATCCTTCCCGTTTTTTTTCCTTTGAGTTGGATCGTGATCAGACCTTCTCTCACACTTTCCAAATATCTTCTTTTGTAGACCGCAATTCTTTTTTCCACCAATTCGACTGCGGATTCAACCTGGCTTCTCGTAATCGGTTTTTTTTCCTTTTTGTATAGCACGAGAAGTTCGCCCACAAAGGTCCTAAGTTCTGCGAAAGATAAAGAAAGTCTCGTTCTGCTGTCGTTCCATCTAAGCCCGATTTCGAGTAACGTGTCTACGGCGGAAGAATCGAAGCCCGGATATCCTGGCTTTTCCCAGGAATGGATCAGGCCGCCAAAAAGTTGAAGATTTTTTTTTGTCTTCATCACCGCTTCGTATGGAAGATGAATCTTAAAGGAAAAACTATCGTAAAAATCTGGATCAACTCCGGAAATAAAATCCACTTCTCCTTCTTCTCCGGCGAGAATGAGCCGAAAACGGGTATTGACCGAAGGATGAAAACGATTCATTTCTTTAGATCCGGTCATTTCGGGAAGAGTGAGAAAATCTATCTTTCCAGTTTGTAGTACTTCTTTTACGAGAAAATATAGATTGGAATCTTCTGTAAGCGCTCTCATCGGAAGTAAAAGATAACCCCCGTCGGCCTCGGCCATTTTACCGGGACGATACTCTGTATTTCCTGGAAATCCCGCAAGTGTCAAAAATCCAGGATGAGGATCACAGATGACTTTGGTATTTTTTTTTAAGTCTGAAATATATTCCTGAAGCAAGGTAAGATTGGATTCTAATCCCGGGCCCGTAATAAGAATGTTTGAGAAAATTCCCGGGTTTTCCAAAGCTCTCGGTAAGGAACTGAGTTCTTCTCTATGAAACGCTAAAAAATCGGGCAGGCCATTTTTAGGTCTTTGTTTGCCTGCATGTAGTTTGATCGCCGATTGATTGGAAGTTATTCTTTTAATCACTAAAAACGATTCTCCATCAGGTTCCTTGTATGATCAATATATTATTTGACGAAACATCATGTCGATTCTCGAAGAAGTATGGATTGGCCCGCTCAATCATCGCTTTCCTAAAATTAGCATCGCATCTCCATAAGAATAGAATCGAAATTTTTCCTGAATCGCTTTTTGATACGCTTTCAAAATCAATTCTTTTCCTGCAAATGCGGATACGAGTAAAAGAAGACTTGAACCCGGTAAATGAAAGTTCGTGATTAGACATTCGCAGCTTTTCAGTCGATCTTCCGGTTGAATAAAAAGTTCCGTAGTGCCACGCCCCGAACGGAAGGAATTTGTTGCGTAGTTGTAAGCGGATTCGAGTGCTCGCAGAGTTGTAGTACCGATCGAAAAAATTCTTCTTCCTTCTTTTTTGGCGAGATTCAAAATTTTCGTACTAGATTCTTCCAGAAAGAATTCTTCCCGATGTAATTTTTGATTTTGAAAATTTTCTTCGGTAAGGGGTTGAAAGGTCCCGTAACCGACTTTGAGTTCCAAAGTGCAGAATTGAATCTTTTTCTCTTTCAGGGTTTGAAAGATGGATTCTGAAAAATGCAAACCCGCAGTCGGAGCGGCAACAGAGCCAGGAGTTTTTGCAAAAAGTGTTTGGTACCGAATTTCATCCTTGGAATCTGGATTTCTTTTGAAATATGGCGGGATTGGAATTTCTCCGATTTGCTGAAAGTCTTCTTCTTGTAGAGTTTGTTCCGATTTTAAAAAAACGAATTCACCTTCTTTTTTTTCCACTGTAAATGAGATACGTTGCGTTTTTTCATCGGAAAGTTTTGTTCCCACTTTTAATTTTTTGGAGTTTCGAATCTTGCATTTCCAAAGTAATTCTTTTTCTTCGAGAAACATTGTTTCGTGAGTACGAATTTGTGTTTTTAAATAAACTCTGCGTTTGCTTACCTTAGTATGATTGGCCACTAAGACGTCTCCCTCTTTCAAATATGAAACAAGGTTTTTAAACGAAGGTTCGCTGAAGATATTTCCGGCGTTTACGTCGAGAACCATCAATCTGCTTTCGTCCCGATTGGCCGCCGGATAACGAGCGATCCTTTCTTCGGACAAGGTAAACTCGAATTCTTTGAGATCTTTAAACAACATCTATTTGCAGTGGATCTGTAAACGGTTCGCAGGAGAATCTTTTTTCTGTCGGGATGGAAGCAGTCAGTAAACTGCTGGACCTGTCAGATATCGTCTTTCGTAGGAGATAATTTTGTGACATTGTATTTGAAAGCTCAAAGAAAGCGTTCGGCTGAAAGAATTTTATTGGTTGGCTTTTCGAGTGTGTTTGAAAAGTGTTTCAGAATGCAATTGAGAGATCGAAAAACTTGGATTCTTCTAGGAACCGTTTTGTTTTTCTTACTCCTCTTTATAAACGGAATCTCAAAATCCGGAAACCGTTCCGACTTCAGAGATTATTATAATGCTTCGGTTCGATTTACCCAAGGAAACAATTTATATAACTTGGATCAGATTGATGAGATTCTCGGAAAACTTCAATCAGGGGAAATTAAAATTGAAGAGGCTTTTACTCCGAAGGTATTTTTGCAACTTAAAAGTATGATGGAAGGGCTTGGCACTTATATCTATCCTCCTACGTTTGCTTTTTTACTTATCCCGATTTCTTTTTTTCCGTATGAGGTTGCATCCGCGGTTTTTCTTACATTGAATTTTCTGGCATTTCTTGGTTCTTTGTATATTCTTTCCCTCCGTTTTCATAGGAAAGGGCATCTTGTTTTTTACGTTGTTCTTTGTCTCCTCAATCTGAGATTTTTGGAAAATCATCAAAACAACAATCAGGTTGGTTTTATCCTGATCTTTTTGATCTTAGCTTCCGTTCATACAAATAAGGATTGGTTATCCGGTTTTTTACTCGCACTTGCACTCGTAATTAAGTTGACTCCGGGAGCCTTTGTTCTTCTCTTTCTGATACAAAAACGTTATCGTGCAGTTTTTTATACGTTCGTATTTACGTTATTTTGGATTTTTCTTCCTTGTTTGTATGCTCCTTCGTTTACGATTGAGATGACTTTGACTTGGAAACAGTTGATTCTTGACAACTATCTAAGGTCTCCTCTATTTCGAGCTTGGAAAAACAATCAAAGTTTAAGCGCAACTCTTGCAAAATACTTCCTCAACTATGCGGATATTCTGAATCAATCCCGGCTCGGGTATCCCATTTTAGAGCTGAACGAATTGGTCGTTAAAGGAATGTATTCCGTTTTTTCCTTGATACTTGTGATTCCGTTTTTTTGGAAAGTATTTGTAAGACGAAACGTAGAATACGCTTTGGGTTGTCTGTTCGTTTTTTCAATCGTCTTCAGTGGAATTTCCTGGGTGCACGCTTTCGTTTTTCTTTTGTATCCTTCCGCGATCTTACTGGATCGGGTTTGGTCCTTTGTGGAGTATTCGATTTTACCCTTTTGGAAAGCGGATACGGGCTCTTTTTCGAAAAAGGTGTTATATTCGATAAAAAGAATATTTAGAAATGATAAAGTGTCTTTTTATTTCATGGCGGGTTCTGTTTTGATCCTTTTTTGCAACCGCTCGATTATCGGAAGTGTAATCGAGGAAAAATTGATGATGGCCTCTTATCTTTTATACTTTGCCATCTTTCAATACGTCTTGCTTTTGTTCGCTTTGAAATATGAGCCTGTGACTCGGAATAAACATGAATACGACTGGAACTGATGCCGATCCGAACCAACGAACTTAAATATAAACCTAGAGTGGGTGTGGATGTTCGCCCTCTTGCTTATGGGATTACCGGGAACTCCAGGTATCTCGCGGAAGTTTTAAGAAGATTGATTACGAATGAATCTCCTCTGGAATATTATCTTTATTCGAACAAGCCGATTCATACCGTATTTTATGATATTCTTTCAAACGTAAATTCCCATTTTTTTATGACCGATAGACTTCCCGGATTTGTCTGGTTGAATTGGACGATCCCTAAGCGAATCAAAAAGGATAGGCTGGATCTTTTTTGGGGGACCCTGCAACTACTTCCTCTTTTTTGTGGAAACGTTTTAACTGCTGTAAACTATCACGATCTCAACTTTCGTTCCGCACCTCAAACGATGACGGTCACAAATCTTTGGCAACATAGGATTCTTTCACCGAAGACGTTAAACAGGGCCGATCTTGTGTTTTGTCTTTCCGAAAACACTCGCCAGGACATCCTGAAATTCAGGACGGATCTGAGTCCAAAATTGAAAGTTGTATATCCCGGAGTGGAACCGTTCCCTTCCGTACGTGAGCCTCTGCGTCAACTTTTTGGAAATTTTTTATTTACGATTGGAACTTTGGAACCTAGAAAAAATTTGAGAACTCTGATCGATGCGTATCGAAAACTCAAAAAACAGAATTCTTCCTATCCTTTCTCTCTTGTGATAGCCGGCCGTTTGGGTTGGAAGTCTGAGGGGCTGACCCAACTTTTAAAGGAAGGCAGTCTGGAATCGGAAGGAATCCTTTTTATTGAGAATCCTACGGACGAGGTTCTTGCTTGGCTTTATCAAAAGTGTTCCGCTTTTTTATTCCCATCGGTTCACGAGGGTTTTGGCCTTCCTTTGTTAGAGGCACTTCGAGAAGGAAAGGTCTGCGTCGCTTCCGATATTCCGGTATTTCATGAAATTTTGGAACGAAAGGTAGACTTATTCGCGGAACCTTTGGATGTAGATGCCTGGGTTTCTTCCCTGTCGGAGTTACAACATAAAAAACTACAGAGACCTTCCGTTTGGGATGCATCTCAGTGGACTTGGGATCTGACCGCGAAAAAAATCGAAGAAGGTTTGATCGATCTTTGGAAACATAGAAAGGAATTGTACCACTAAGAACATGAGACAGAATGAAAAAAGAATTTATTCGGGATGGGAGCTTTTAAATGCAACCGAAGTTTCTTCTGGAACCCCGATTCGTTTGAGGATCAATCCGATTCCTCCGATTTTTGGAACTTTGATCGTCTTTGTAGTGTTATACGGTTGTTACTTGGGAGGAGAAGTCTCCGCTTTTTATCTCCAAAAATTTACGGACTTTCTTCTCATTCCGAAAGTGTTAAATCTTCCGATTTTACAAGATCGTAAACTTTATTTGACGGTC
The DNA here is from genome assembly GCF_000306675.2 of Leptospira mayottensis 200901116. NCBI lineage: Bacteria > Pseudomonadati > Spirochaetota > Leptospiria > Leptospirales > Leptospiraceae > Leptospira > Leptospira mayottensis. The sequence goes on along the minus strand of NZ_CP024872.1, from coordinate 183,607 downwards.
GGGTATCTTGCTTTTGGTTATATAGGTTTTGCTTTTTTTCTAGATTGGGTTCGTTTTATCGAAAGGACTTGTTTGACAGCGGTTTTTCTCAAAGGGGATATTCTTTCTTTGGAAATAAGAGGTTTTTTCGGAAAGAACATATTCCGGTGGAATTGTAAACAAAGCGGGGTTCAAATCGTATTTAAGACCGGTTTGTTCAGAAAGTTTTTCGGTTTAGAAAGAATTGTGATCGTTACTACCGATCTAAGATCCGAAGGGGATAGCTCCGAATTCGGATTGTATTCTCCGTTTTTCTTTCGGGCTCAAAATCGAAACTTGATTCGGGGTTTATTTAAGAATTAGAATTTTAGAATATGTTTTCTCTGTGGAAATCTCGTTTCGAGGATTGATGCTTGAATAGGAGTCCTATTTTAAACGTTTCGGTTCGGCAATAAAAACAACCTTTTTAAAATTCGGTCGTTTAACAAACAAAGGTTTGTTTCGAAAAGTTTTGAGACTTTCGTTTCGATAGACGATTGTGTAAAAGATGGATTGAATTACAGATGATTTTCAAAAACGTTCTTCAAAATAAGATTTTTTTCGGATTCCTGGTTCTATTTTTCTTTTCAATCTTTCTTTTCGATCTTCGGTTTCTTTCTAGACATTACGACTGGGACGCAATTGTCTACGCGTACAATATCAATTCCGATCTTACTTGGAGAATTTTCTATAATCCTCACCATCTTGGTTTTGAAAGTACCGGCTATCTTTATCTCAAATTTTGGCGGGAATGGTTTGGAAAGGAATCGGTAATGTTCGGACTTCGTCTTCGTATTTTGGGATCGGCTCTTTTTTTTCTATTTTGTTTTATCTGGATGTATCGAAGAATCTATTCGGACACGTTAGGCGCTATTTTATTGGGTTTGGCTATCCATTTTTCTCAAGGATTTTGGTTTTACGCGCAACACAACGATACGCCTCTCATTCATTCCTGTTTAACTGCAATTTTATATCTGTTCTGCGTCTATTTTGCTAAAAATGGACATTCACCGATTTCTATCTCTACCCTTTTTGTGATTCAGCTTTTCGGGGTGTATTTTCATCAATCGGATATTTTATTTTTACCCTTGGTGCCGATTTCAATCCTATTTTCTAGGACTTGGAAAGGGAAAGAATTCAGTTTTGCTTGGAAATTACGATGTACGTTCGTGTATTGTTTTCTTCTTGTGGGAATTCTTACTTTATCCTATCTTTACGTAGGTTTTATTGTGTTGAATCGAAATCTTTCTTCTCCTTTGGACAGCGAAAGAAATTTTGCGAATTGGCTTTTTTTATATGCGACTAAGGACAAATGGGGAAATTCTCCCGAAGCGAAAAATTACGTAATGAATTTTTATCGTGGGATCGGAGATGCGTTTCTCAATTTCGAAGGAGTGAAGAGTGGTTTGAGAATTCGTCCGCATTCTTGGGACAATAGGGAATCTTTACCTTATAATCTCAATCTCGCGTTTTGGATTTTTATCTTTTCTCTTTTTCTTTTAAATCTTAGAAAAGTATGGAAACGTTTCCGAATCGAAACAGTTTTGCTTGCATTTTGGCTTGTTCCTTCGATTCTTTTCTACACTTGGTGGGAAGGTTATTTTTTCGAATTTTGGGTTGGGACATCGATTGGAATGATTCTACTCGCGGGTTTGACTTTAAAGTCTTTGGAGCTTCGAACGTTCGCATTCGGAAGTAGAGCTCTTTATCATTCAATTCTTTTTGTTTGGTGTCTTCTTTTATTTTTAGTTAATTTTTCGTTTTCCACCCTTCCTCGTTCCTCTAAAAAAACGGTAAGTTATATTGAGGGGATCGAATTCAAACTGGAATCCATCCTTCCCGAAAAGGTTTATCCCCCTTGAGTCGGAAAAAACGGGTATTTTTCCCGAGGATTCTAAATCCGTAAATTGAAGTTGTAAGGATATTCTATTTTGAAAAACTGCTCTTCAGATCCATAAGACTCCATTGACGAAACATGCTTTTTAACTCGCTTCACTTTTTGTTTTTTTTTCCCGTTGTACTCGTCATCAACAATTTGCTCAAGGGGAAGATCCAAAGAATTTTTCTTCTCGGAACCAGTTTTTATTTTTATATGTCCTGGAGAAAAGAATTCATCATTCTTTTACTCTATTCGATCGTTATCGATTATTTTGCTTCTCTTAAAATCCAAGCGGCGACTCCTGGTTCAAAAAAAAGAAAAATTTGGCTTTTGCTGTCCATAGTTACGAATCTGGGGCTACTCGCCTACTTTAAATATACGAACTTTCTTTTAGGAGTTGTGAACGATCTCACTCCCGCTGCGGGATTTAAGTTTGCGTATTATGATATTGTTCTTCCCGTCGGAATTTCTTTTTATACGTTTCAATCTCTGAGTTATACAATTGACGTGTATCGGGGACAAATAGAAGCGAAAAAATCCTTTTTGGACTTTGCTCTCTATGTTTCCTTTTTTCCTCAGTTGGTTGCGGGGCCGATTGTTCGTGCTCAAACGTTCTTTCGGGATTTGGAATTTCCTCTTCGGGTTCAGAAGGAAGACATACAAATTGCATTTTGTCAGATTCTAATCGGATTCACGCGTAAGATCGTTTTTGCGGACAATCTCGCAAAGGTCGTGGATTCCACGTTTGCAAATTATGCGACTCTCAATCCGATTGAAATTTGGACCGGAGCGCTTGCATTCGGTTGGCAGATTTACTTTGACTTTGCGGGTTATACGGACATTGCAATTGGTGTGGCGCGTCTTTTCGGATATAAGTTCGATCCGAACTTCAATTTTCCCATGGTCGCAAGAAACATCACGGATCACTGGTCTCGTTGGCATATTTCGTTTTCCACTTGGATTCGGGATTATATCTTCATCCCACTCGGAGGATCGAGAGGAACGGCGCTTCTAACTTACAGAAATATTTTCATCACTTGGTTTTTTGCCGGAGTCTGGCACGGGGCCGCGTATCATTTTATCAGTTGGGGACTTTGGCAAGGGGTTATGATTTTTACACATAGGGAGTATGCCAAAACAAAGATTGCTACCTTACTGAATGAAAAGGGAGGAATCGTCTACGATATCTGCGCGAGAATTTTTACGATGTTTTGCCTAACGTTCGGCTTTATTATGTTTCGTGCTGAAACAATGGAAAAAGCCATTTCCATGATGAAATCTCTTCTCTTTTTAGGTTCGGACGGATTCGTGGGGGTTAAAGGATATTCGAACTATATGTATGGAATTCTTTTGTTCTTTTGTTTTGCGGCTTCCTATATATTCGCAAAAAATAATATAGAAAAAATCGTTCGAAGTCAATGGAAGTTCATTCTATTTTTCCTCGCAAACGTCTTTATGCTTTTGGTTTTCGGTATTACGGAAAGCCAGAGTTTTCTTTACTTTGCGTTTTAGGAAAACATCCGTTATGAAAGAATATCTTGCATTTTTCAAAGACCCAAAATTCTGGATTCCGGTTTTAATTCTGATCTTTTTAGAAACCGGAATGCAGTTTGGTTGTTACCGGCCTTTTTTAAAAAAGAATTCCTATGCGGCCAACGTTTTAAGAATTACAAATCACGTTCTTGATAAACAAAAAGAATTTGATCCGGATGTTTTGGTTGTCGGAACATCAGTAGCCTATCAGGGTTTGTCCATTCCGATGTTAAACGAAGAGCTTGCCCCTTTAGGTAAAAAGATTCAATCGATTGCGATTCCCGGAACGGAGTTGATCGTCCAGGACTTGGCGGTTTTGAAAACTCTTCCTCATTTTAAAAGCGTAAGGACTGTGATCCACGTATTTGAAATTACGACTCCTTGGGTTGGCCAAAAACTTTTGAACTTACATACGCTTGCCATGATTTCCGAATTCAATCGTTCGGAAGTATATCCTAGAATTTACGATTTCGATTACGACGTAAACGTGGATGATCTTATCTACATCACTTTGAAGTCGATTGCGTATAGAAGGGACATTCAGGATCTGATTTTGAGTCCTTCCAAAAGAATCAAAGATATAGGGAAACGTTTTAAAAAAGAAAATCATCATCCTTGGGACTACGAAAATTCTTATAGAGAAAAGATCAGTATGTATCCGATTGTAGACGTTCCCGATTGTGTCGCAAAGACCAATCCTGCCAACGGTCAGCCGATTCCGGAAGGTTCGGATCGTTTTCATAAAAAGGCGATCTTCGATACTTGCATCATTGCAAGTAATCCATTGACTCATGCAAACGAAGACGAGGTCACAAGACAATATTTCGATCGACTCAAAATTCTTCACGACGAGATTCGAAGAATCGGAAGGGAGAACGGTCAAGACATTCGGATCGTCGGGGTTGTTGCACCTTACAGCCAGCTCATTCAACGATGGAGACTTCCGGAAAGAAACGAGGTTTGGAAAAGGGAACTCGCAAGAATCCATCCTTCCGATCCGGTTCCGTTACTCGATTACCAGGATATCTTGGACGGTCCGGATAACGGGGATTATTATTATGATTTGATTCACCTTAATTCGATCGGGATGCAAAAGTTGACGATTGCATTTGCAAAAGATTTGAAAGCCCTTCTAAAAGAGGAAAACAAGTGATCTTTACCTCTACTCTTTTTCTTTTATTTTTTCTTTGTGTTTATATACTTTATTGGGCTTACAACGGGAAGAACTATAGGGAATGGGTGATCGTAATCGCTTCTTTGATTTTTTACGCGACCTGGAGCGTTCCGTTTTTATTTCACTTATTAGGAATTCTTTATATCAATTACTTGGCGATTCGGAGTTTGTTTAAGAGGAAAAGTCTTGGAGTCTTAAGAGCGATCGTCATTTTGGATTTGATCAACCTTGGCGTTTTCAAATACTTCTATTTCTTTACGGATAACTTCTATGTTTGGACGGGTTGGAGCTTCTTGGACCAGAGAAACTTCGGGTTTCAGATCATTCTTCCACTTGCGATCAGTTTTTATACATTTCAGATCATAGCGTTTGTCGTGGATGTCTACCGCGGTAAGATTACAAACGATTGTGGCCTTTTTCGGTTTGTTTTGTTTATCCTTTTTTTTCCTCAGTTGGTTGCAGGGCCGATTATGAGGCACCAAGATTTTTTCCCGATCTTGGATAAGGTAAGAATCAAACCCTCTTACGTTTATGCGGGTTTGTATCTTTTGGGACTTGGAATCGCAAAAAAGATTTTAGTCGCCGATAATATTGCTTCTTTGATAGATCCTGTGTATCGGAACCCTTCCGAATACGACGGTCATTCTCTTTTTCTAGCCACCCAAGGATTTACTTGGCAAGTTTATTGCGACTTTAGCGGTTATACCGATATCGCTCGAGGTTGTGCTTTTCTTTTGGGTTTTAACATTCCTGTAAATTTTCGTGCTCCGTTTTTCAGCCAAAGTATTCAAGATCTCTGGAGAAGGTGGCACATTACTCTAGCCACGTGGCTTCGGGATTATATATATATTCCACTCGGGGGTTCTAGGGCTTCGGAGCCCAGGGTATATCTGAATTTGATCATAACATTTACGTTAGGCGGCTTTTGGCACGGAGCCAGTTGGACTTATGTGGTTTGGGGATTCTGGCATGGTCTGTGGTTGGTGATTGATCGACTCATGGATCGGATTGGTATTCCTAAATTACCAGAAAAAGGATTTGTATGGTGGCTTATTCGAGCCTTTGTTGTGTATTCGATTTTTATGATAGGTGCTGTATTTTTCCGATCTCACTCTTTGGCGGACGCTTGGCATATCTTATTTTATGGGGTTCAATGGATAACCGAACCTTCGAAGTCGGTTTTGAGAACTGACTTACTGACTCCTTTTTTGGTCGCGGGGATTTTACTCCACACTTTGGAATATTTTGAGAAAGGGCTTCGGTTTTATTTTAAATATCAGAAAATTCTAATTTCTGTTTTTCTAATTTTATTAGTGTTGCTTCTTTCCAATTATGCGGGCAAGGGCCAGGACTTTATCTACTTTCAGTTTTAAGGAGGGAGAATGATGGGTGCTCCAAAACGACAGAACTTGATCCCTTTGTTTCGTAAAAAACTGTTAACGGTTCCGCTTTTATTTTTTATCTTCGCTTTTTCTTTGGATCGTCTTTTGTCTTCGCAGTGGGTAAGGCCTTACACCGAAGCCGGGGCGGAATATTACTTTTATGAAATAAAAGACAAGGTACTTGCAGCCTTGATTGAAGAGAAATCTGTGGCGGAAAAAGACAAAAAAGTTTTGATCTTTTTCGGAACTTCTCACATGGGAGAATTCTCTCTCGATACGATCCGTAAAAAAAGAACGGATCTGATCGTATATAATTTTTCCGCTCCTTCGGCTCCTTTTTCGTATCATAACTATAATTTTGAAAGGATACTTTCTGCTGGACTAAAACCGGACTACGCGATTTTGGAATTCTATCCCGATTCTATGACAGATTTTTGTAATCGTTACCCCCTACGTTATTCTTACGATCTTCCGTATTTTATACGTTATGCGAAGGAGTTTTCTACAAACGATTGGGACACGTTTTTGAGATCCAGGGTTTTTAGAACCACTGTGTTCCCTCCGAGATTCAAGGAGGCAATGGCAAGAATTAAAGATCCACATTCCAAAGATACGATGCTTAAAATTCGAAATCTTCTGATAAACGAATCGGATAAATTCAAAGGAGGAATTCCGAACGTGTTGTTGACAAATACTCCTCCCGAAAAATTAGAGGAGGAATCTGAAAAATACTACAACGACACTTATCGTTATATCAAGATATCTCCCGTGCAGAGAAAATTCCTGTTTCAGTTTTTGGAAACCGCGGAAAAAAACGGAGTCAAAGTTGTACTTTGGTCCCCTCTTCTTTATGAAGGATTGGAAAAGAGGGTTAAATCCGCAGAATTTTATCCTAGCTGGGAAAAACTCCGTAAACAAATTATATCAGAATTTAAGAATGTATATTCCTTGGATATGAACGATTTCCGTGCTGAAGTGAAATGTAGGAAGTATATTGATTCTCATCATTTAAGTGGGGGTTGTTATCCCGAACCGACGGCAATTTTGATTGATCGATTGGATATACAAAGATGAATGAAAACGAACTGTCTCTTAGACAAGCTCAGAAAAAAGTAGACGAGTGGATTTCCGATTTCGGGGTTCGGTATTTTTCGGAACTCACGAATCTTGCAATTCTCATGGAAGAGGTGGGGGAATTTGCGAGGTTAGTAGCGAGAAAATATGGAGATCAATCTTTTAAGAAAGGAGAGGATCCGGAAGGAATTTCCAAGGAAGTGGGGGATATTCTTTTTGTTTTAATATGTCTTGCAAATCAAATGGGAATTTCCCTGGAAGATGCGTTACGTGCCACTTTGAAGAAAAACACTGAAAGAGATAAGGATCGTCACAAAGAAAATCCGAAACTTCGGTCTTGATCACTCTTTCTTGATTGCGAGATGAAGTTCTTTCAGATTTGAGTTTTTCAAACTGTTCAATACAAATACGAACTTCCCGTAACCGATATCTTTGTCTCCGTAAATCCACACAACTTGGTTTTGAAATTCTTTTTTGGAGACGATCTGTTTCCAATCGGCTTCCGTAAAGTCTAACTTCGCATAACGTATATTCCCGCTTTTTAAAAGAAAGATCTCTTTTTTAGTCCCGCTTCCGCCAGTTTCCACCTTCGCTTTAGGGAGAACTACGGGTAAGGAATGAACTTCTTTTTGGAAACTCATTGCGACCATGACGAAAATTAAAAGAATAAAAACCACGTCCAACATACTCGTCATGTCGAGAGGAGAATCGTCGCCTTCTAAAAGGTTTTTCCTTTTTTGTAGATTCTTTTTCATTTCTAGGTTTTTATTGCATCGACGTTTTTGTTGTCGATCGAAGATTTAAGTTCTATTTCCGTTTTATGAAGTATAACTTTGAGGTATTGAAACCCGAGAACGGAAGGAATGGCTATGCATAATCCTTGAATTGTAGTATTTAAGGCAAGTCGAATTCCTTCGGAGAAAATTTCTAAACTTACCGTACCTGCGTTTTTCATCTCTTCGAAAGCAACCGAGATTCCGATTACGGTTCCGAGAAGTCCGAGCATCGTAGCGATTCCGGCGAGATTTCGAATCCAAGAGATCATCGTTTCCGGAACGAAAAATTCTCTACGAAAGAATTCTTCTGAATCTTCGAGGATGGATTTTAAATCCGGGTTTTGTTTGTCTTTGTTTCCGTTTGGATCGTTATCTCGGAGTCTTGAAAGAATATTTTTTTTGAGGATCGGAAGAAAGGTACGAACTCTGATAAAAAGTCCAAGATTGACGAAACTTACAATTAAAATGAGAATTGAAACCCATCCTCCTTTTGCAAATAAAACTTCCACAAAACCTCCCGAGAGCTTAAGAGCAGATTGTCATTCCCTTCTCCTTTGTCATTCTAATCTTTCAATGCTCTATGCAAGTACCGCATTTTCTTATAGTTGGAAGTCATAAAACTGATCAAAAACATGTTCATTCAATTTGTGGGAGCTCCTACGTTTCAAGTGACGATGGATTAGTGGTTGGATTTTAGGCTACTTGTCTTTGTCTGAAATAAGTCACACTAGTCACTAAGAACCCGTCTCAAAATCTTAAAAAAATATCTCTAAACGATCCAGCAAGTTTCTAAAAAACGTGGGAGTTCCTACAGATTACTCACATTGGCGGTTTTTCCTGTCGTTTAAGATTGTAGTAATTCCTACATTTTGAAGTTTTGAGACGGGCACTAAAGTTCTAATGGTTCGCAACTCTAAGCGTCCATTAGGGTTGTCTGCAATTGGATTTCTACAAAAACACTTCTTGCCATCGGCGAACGCTTTCAAATTATTTCATTAAAGTTATGTTTCAGATGCCTCATGTCGATACCAAAGCGGGTTTTGTTCGAGAGAATTTCAACAAGATCGCGAGTAAATACGATCGATTCAACGATTGGAATAGCTTTCTACTTCATAGGATTTGGAAAAATCGGTTGGTTCGTGAAATTGAAGAAAATCTTCCCGACCGTTTACATGTAATGGATCTTTGTTGTGGAACCGGAGATATTTCGGTGCGCTTGGAAAATTCTTCTCGGGTCGATCATATTACTTGTGTGGATTTTTCGGAAAACATGCTTGAGATTGCAAAAACTCGTCTTAAAGAACAAACCGAAAAAGGTCGAGTCCGTTTCGAGATAGGAGATGCGACAGAACTCAAGAATTTTCAGGATTTTCAGTTCGATGTGGTTTCAATCGGCTTCGGTCTCCGCAATGTGGATGATCTCTTCAAAGCGATTAGGGAAATTTTCAGAGTTTTAAAACCAGGGGGATTGTTTCTCAATTTGGATGTGGGTAAGGTTAAAAATCCTTGGATTCGTTGGATCGCAGATTTTTATTTCTTTAAAATAGTTCCAATTCTCGGTTATATTCTTTGGGGCGGGAAGAACGAGATGTTCGATTATCTTCCGGTTTCTTCCCTTGTTTATCCGGATCAAGAAAATCTAAAGTCGATTCTTGAAAAACTGGGTTTTCAAGAAGTACGATATAAAAATTTTGTTTTCGGAAATGCAGTTTTGCATATCGCAAAAAAACCTCTTTAAAGTACATAAAAATTACCTAAAATTCCATTGAATGCCCAAAAAAAACTTTGTTGAAATCGAGAAATCTCCTATAATTCCCTTCCCGAATAGTATTTAAGATTTAATACTATTCGTCTTTTATTCTGACTATAAAAAGGGATTGGGGATTATGAGGAAAATTCTAATATTATTAATTGTTTCGAGCGTTTTGGTTGTCGGTTGTAGCCATAAAAAAAAAGGAATGTTATTTCCATTTTTGGCGCTCTTGAATCAAGATACGAGTGCGTCTACATCGGGTGCTAGACCTGAAACGAGTGCGGGAACTGCGACGGCTTCTAACGGAGGGACGGTCGTAATTGTGGACAATACAGGAAGTGGAAGTAATTCTACTACTGTTTCCAATAGCGGCAGTAGCTCTACTTCGAATCCTCAATCTTCATCATCTTATTCGTCGAGAAACGATTCCTCCGGAGATTCCAGTTCTACCACAGGATCTGGATCGAGCAACAATTCCAATTCGGGAAGTGATGTAAATACGAATACGGGAGGAAGTTCTGATTCTAATACAGGATCCAATGTCGGTTCTGGTTCTAACAGTTCCGGATCTTCTGTAGGTGGTAATACGAATACAAGCGCAGGCGATCCCTCTACTGATACGAGCGCAAATACGAATGTAGGAAGTTCTAATTCTAATGCCGGATCTGGCTCTAACGATAATTCCGGATCTTCTACAGGTGGTAATACGAATGCAAGTACAGGCAGTTCCTCTTCGGCAAGTGATACAAATACGAATACGGGAGGAAGTTCTGATTCTAATACAGGATCCAGCGTCGGTTCTGGCTCTAACAGTGGTCCTACTACAAGTACAGGATCTGTAGAAACGGATGTAGACGTAAATGCGGGATCCTCTTCGGGTTCTTCCGTAACTCCGACTACAGGCGTGATTACCGTAAATGACCAAATAGGCAGTATTCCTTTTACGTATAACACAGTGCAGACGATTCCTTTGAATCTAATCATAACGGATAAACAATCCAAGCCGATTTCTGGGGCAACTGTAATCGTTTCCGATAACGAGGGGCATATCCTTTTTCAAGGAATTTCAAATAACGTAGGGCAAGTTTCCGGAAGTATTACTGTGGAAACCGCCGTAGGTCAGATCACACTTGAAATTACGGCAGGGGGAGAATCCATTTCCAACATAATCAATCTGATCAACGTAATCGGAATCAATCGGGAAATTAAGTACGAGATTTTACTACCGGTTGTGGCTGCTCCGGTTGACTCGGATAAGGACGGGGTTCCGGATACATTGGATACGTACCCCCAAGATCCCACCCGTTCCGCTTTGATACGGATTCCTGCAGAAGGTGTAAGTACCGTAGCGTATGAGGATTTATATCCGAGTGCCGGGGATGCGGACTTAAACGATTACGTCCTTCATATTCACAATGAAGAGGATTTGAATACTGCGGGAGACGTGATTCGTCTCAGAGGAACTTATCAACACGTGGCTCGGGGTGCCGGATATAAACATACGCTTTTTTTAAAACTTCCCGTATCCATAGGAGCTACGTTTTCGAGAAAAGTGGTAAGGGAAGACGGTAAAGTAGTGACGGAATTGACTACCAAAACTGTCTCCGCATCGGATCTCAGCCAGGGAATTCAAATTCAAGAAGAATCCAACAAAACCACATCTAACCCTAACGTAAATCCGGGTGGAGTCTATAAACCGGGACATATCGCCACGATCGAAATTGTATTTAACTCTCCGGTGAAAAAGTCGGCGCTTGGAATTTATCCGTATGATATTTTTATCAAAGTGGCCAATACGGGGAAAGAGGTTCACTTTCCGGGACTTTATAAGAATTCGAACGGAACGGACAAGTATTTAGATTCCAACAAGTTTCCTTGGGCCATTTTGGTTCCGGGGGCTTGGAAATATCCATACGAGGGTTTGGATATTCGTAAGGAAACTCAAACGGGTTATAAGGAGTTTAACCTTTGGGTAGCGTCGAATGGAACGTCTTACAAAGATTGGTATAAACACATTACAAATCAAGCGAAGGTGTTCCCGGTTCCGGATGAAGACTCCGAACTGATGGGATTTCTGCTGCATTCCGTAAAAAAGAATGCGATTCTTGTGGCGATCTTGCTGATAAGTGCAGGTGCGATGGCCGCATATATTTTGAAAAGAAGAGCTCTTTCCCGAGCTTAACTGATTAAAAGAAAGTAAGTATATTCCGATACTTTAAAGGAATATGCTCCTTTACTTAAAATTTGAAGGACTCTTAGTCACCTTTTTGAAGTTCGGCACGGCGGTTTCCGCCGCCGGATTTTATTGGTTTTTTTATCGCAACACGTACTACCATCCGAATCGAAAGAGTTTCGATTTCTCGGCGATCTTCTGTGGAATTTTAACTGTAGGGTTGGCAATCTTTCCGGAAATATTAGCAAAACAATATATAGACGAAAACTCTTATTTTGAAAGAGCCTTCTATGGTAGTTCCCTTTTAGAGGAAATCCCAAAACTGGTTGTCATCCTTTGGTATTTTAAAGGACTGAAAACGGTTTATAACACTTCCGATGGAATCTATTTCGGGCTTACATTAGGCGCCTCTTTCGGACTTCTGGAGAATTTTCTGTACGCTCCGATTCTGGACTTTTGGCCATTGTTTTTAAGGGCTGTTACTTCCCTGCCAATCCATACGTTTACCGGAGGAATTTACGGTTTTGCGACGATGCAATACTATCATTCCAGGCCCTCTTCGTTTGATTTTTTGGGAATCCTTTATAGTCTGTTCGGATGCTTTCTGTTGCATGGAACATTTAATTATATTTTGCTTATAAATGGAAATTTTATGATTTTACTTCCGTTCATCCTTGCGGCAGGATTTTTTGTTTTGGAATATCTACTTACGATTTCCCAAAACATCCTTCCGATCGAAGTTCTACAAGCGATCGGATTGTTTAGTGACGATTATCAAGTGATTTCCAGATTCACCCGTTATGATTCGTGGATGCGTTCCAGTCAAAGTCGGAATCAAAAGGTCGATCCGATTCCTTTGTTTCGACAACTTTCCAAAGGAAAAATTTTCGTATCCGTTTTTCTTTTTTTAATTCCGTCTTTATTATATTCTATTTATTTAAATTTTCCGGAAAAAATTCCTCTTCTTCTCGGAGGAATACGCACTTCCGAGTTTATTGGACTTTTTTTGATTTATCCAATCTGGCTCAGCGTCTTGATTCTTTTTAGGGGAATTTTCAATCCTAAATTTTTTCGGGAAAGAGTTCTCAAAATTCCCTTGTTTATTGCTGTAGCTATCATTCAGGAGGAAAAGGAATATCATTCTTTGGCGTATTCTCTTTCTAGAAAGGGATTTTATTCTCCGGTCGAAAAAACACTGAACATAGGAGATCGTGTCTATGTTACCTTTTACGTGGCGGGTAAGGAATTTCTTGATATTCTTGCAATTCCCGTTTGGTTAAACGTGAGAGAAGGTGATCCTGAGTTTGAATCTGGTGCCGTTTTTATTTTCGTGAATCCACCTTGGAAACTTCTTTTTTGGAGATCATTGGTGCGGGTGAAACAACAATTTCAGAATCTGATTTATCAAATTATACATCCTGTCAGTTCATCTCACTCGGTTTAGACCGTCAAAGCCTTCTGCAAAGATACCGAATTCTTTTACATGGATTCCGAGAAAAGGGCCGGAAAGAATTTCTGCTTTCATGTATTTGGCGTTGTCCGGAACGGTTAAACCGATCGTACTCGCGTTCGTAAATAAAGGCAGAGTTTTGGATTGAATTTCGATCCAGTCCGGTCCTAGAAAGGACCAACGGACATAAATCTTATCATTCTTAGAAAGTTTTTTCTCTTGAGGAACAAAGGCTTTCAAATGTATCGGAGTCCTACTCGCTAAAACCCAGGTTGCACCGGAGGAAAATTCGTGATAACGAATCCCGTTTTGAATCAGGTTTTGCCTTTTAGCCATAATTTGGTAGGACTTAAGTTCCGCATAACGGAACTCGGGTCCACGTAGATTCGGTGCAATCCCGATCAAAGTATAAGACAGAGAAAAAGAACCGAGAAGTAATACGAAAAGGTTGAATCCTGCTACGACAGCCTTGTGCAATTGTCTTATTTGAGGGAAAGAAGACGTAACGAGCCAAAGACAAAAAAAAGCGGTTGCTCCACTACTTCCAATCCAAGGCATAAAGAAAATTGATATCGGTAGAAGTAGAATCAGAACTTTCCAATGATCACGTAATGCGATTTCCAAGCCAATCCATGTTAAGAAAACGAGAATTAGAAAGATTCCTCCGTCATGTAATAAGAAAAGAAAGGAAGGGAGTCCGAGTTCCCGAATTCCTCCAGGTGGTACTGGATTTGTGGATCTAGAGTCGATCCAATTCAGGACAAAGCTTCCGGCGCCATTACCCATCCAAATTGATTGTTTGGCCCAGTTCCACGCGGATCTGGTTTGGATCCATCCCTCTCCCCAATACAGATCCAAAAAACGAGCAAGATTGCCGTTGGGACTATGATAACTTTTGGTCCAAGTTTGATAAAGTTCCTGCCAGGACTCGAATGACCAAGAAAATGATCCCATCCATAAAATCAAAACCGTAATAACGATCCATATGATCCCACAGACCGGAATGTAGGATAATTTCCACCAACGGTTTCGAATTTTAGAAAAAGCTGTAACTGAATATCCGTATATCAAAAGGGTAAGAAATAAGATCCAAGAACCTGCACTGAAATGTTTTCCTAAAATGAAAAAAGGAAGAACAAGCCCTAGGCTCAAAACGATCTTCGTGTGGAAACGCCAGCTTCTGGAATGAAGATAATAAAAGAAATACGCGATTAAAAGAGGGAAAAACCAATTGAGAGAACCGGTATCCGCAAAAAAGCCGGAAACGGAATAAGAAGCGCCGATCATAGGAGTGAATGGAATTACGGAATGTTCGGTAAGTCCTTGAATTAAGAATAGTATAATATTTAAAAATACTCCCGCAAAAAATCCCTGTCTCCAATACTTAATGGGGGAATCGCTTTCGTGAGAGGATGATTCCTCCGCAAGAAAATAAAGAACGGCGAGCATCCAGGAACCGAAAAAGTCCAAACTAAGACCAAATGCGTATCTTGAGCTAATTCCAGGTAAATAAACGGTGTCTAAAATACCGAAACCTTTGAACGGAGGCGCATTGAAATAAACAAAAAATCGTTCCAAAAGAAGCAATGAGAGAAAAATCAAAATTCCAGTTTTAGGGTTTTGATGGAATGGTAAAGATGATTTGTAAGGTCGGTTAATATAAAAAAAACGGAATATAGGGTCTTCTTCATTTATCGTTTGTGTATGAAAAGTGGAAATGTACTGTCTCAAAAAAATTCCGAAAGTTGCTCCTGCAAAAAGCCCACTCAAAGAGCTGAACATTGCGGTTTTATCATAGAGTAGTCCCGGTAGAATAAGAGCCCCCGCCATTGTGAACATTCTTCCGGGTTTACGATGATAGAGATTAGGTATAAATCCGAAAAGAAATTGGATCGTTCCAATAACGACAACCCCTGCTCCTTCCGTTTCTCTTACGAAAAGAAAACTTCGGAATAAAATGTAAGAAAGGACGGAACAAAGAATGAGTCCGAAAAAGGTAGGGGTACGAAGAAGTTTTAGTCTATTGAATAATCCAGACACGAATAAAGAGGATTTTGGAAAAGATTTAGATTTCAATCGAAAAACGATTGAAAATACGACTTCCGAGAAATTGGAAATTCTCTTCTTACTTCAAAAAACAGTATAACTTAGATGATGAATGAGGACAAAAAAGAATTGAGGTTTAGTCGTCCATCGAATCCATATCGGATGGGATTTTATATGTGCCTGTAAGGTTACCCGCGTTATTGCTCTTCCGAGAAAAACCCTTACTTTTCGAAAGAGTTTCCGCGTATTCTACGGTATAACGGGTCCAAGGAATCGCTTTGAGACGTGCGATCGGGATTTTTTTGCCTGTTCCTTCGCAAACTCCGTAAGTACCATCTTCGATTTTTTCTAATGCGGCATCGATTTCACGGATTGTTTCTATCTCCGCTTCAGAAAGAACGGAACTCAAAGTTTCTTCGTTGATTTCGGACGCGATGTCCGCAATGTCTCCCATTTCTTTGAGACCGGAAGGCCTGCTATTATCTTCCCAATGGGCGTATTTTTCCAGAAGAGTATTTTTTTTCTCGTGGAGGAGCTCGGCGATTTCTTGGAGAGCTTTTTTATCGTATGCCGGAGCTGTTTTTTTTGCAGTCATCCTAGTACCTAGAAACCTTAGACCTTGGTTTCCTTGTATTCGGTGTGTTTTCTACAAAATTTGCAGAACTTTTTAGTAACCAATTTTTCCGTCTTAGCTTTTTTGTTCTTGGTGAGAAAATAGGTGCTTCTTCCCTTGGAACAGCCTGGTTCCTGACAAACGAGCTTGATAATTTCTCTCATGGCGCTAATGTCTCGATTTCAATAAATTTCTCTCAGTAGACGGAATAACCCGCATTTTCAAGTCCAACTTCTCTGAAAATTTAGAAATTAGACTTAAAAAACCTACTAGAGGTTGTTCATTGTGCTAGAAAATGGGAAAGGGCTTAAAAATCAAGAAGGATTAGAGAAAATTCCCGAAAAAGAAAGAGTTTTTTAAATGAGTAAAGTGGTATTATCCACAATTTGAAAGGGATTTTAGAATAAGAAGAATCAAAAAGGATTTTTGTGGGAGTTCCTACGTTGATTTTAGAGGTTAGGATTTTACAACAGTACACTTTCTTCTTCGATGACTCGTTTCCGTAAAAACTTCATAGTTAAATGAAAGATTTCCTTTTGTTCTTTTTTCAATGACAATCGGAATATCGAATTCCCTTGTTTTGTGTCGTTGTTCCTACCGAAATCGATTCTGTCTTTGAGAGTTCTCGCAGATTGGGAACCGTGTTTTTCTCGCAGGTCCAATTTGCAGTGTTTGTTTGAATGTTCAGATTTCCGCATCCTCCTATAAAACTCAGATTGCGCCAAACCAAAACGTCCAGATTTTGAAACGGAATCCGTTGCGGTGTTCCTCCTTTAGGGGCTGAAATGATTCCGATCTTGAAGGAATTCTCCCCTTGAAAATGATAAGACCATTCGTATTCCATAACGTTCGAATTTCCTTCGACTCCAATCATGTCCGGAATTGATCCCAAAGTTAGGGAAAATGTAACATTAGTCGCGTTGTCTTGCACGTTTCCGGAGATCAGATCGAGATAGTCTATTTCCGTTGCTTTTTGTCGATTACCGATTTTCTCTTGAAATAGAATCCATTTCTTTCCGTTTTCTTTGCGGATCGTATAAGAAAAGAATTGGATTTTTTTGCCTTCCAGAAAGTCGGGCGGATGAGGGAGAATTTCTGCGGTTGAAAGTAGTTCTTTTTTGTTCGTGTTCTCTTCTAGATTCTCCCAATTGGATTTTATACCAACTTGGTAGAAATATAATCGTAACTTTTCATAAAACTAAGAAATTCTCATATTTGTATTAGTGGGTAGTTCTCGACCTCGCTTTTTCCCCAGATGTGTGGTTAATAAATCAAGTTTATAGAAATCAAACTGCTTGATGAACGAAATGAGGAGTAAAGAATTTCAACGCCTACTTATTAAAACGTAGGATTTACGTTCTATTACGAACTTATGAAATGATAGAGTCTGATTTTTCAGGTTTTGAGATAAATTCTAAATGAAATAATTTAAATTTTCTTAATTTTTAATTCTGTAATGTAGTTATTTTAGAACAACAGACCATAAGAATACCCTGTCAAATTTCCACAGGTTAAGAAAGTTTCAAATTTACATTTTACATATCTCTAACTGTGAGGTTCGGGAAAAACGAATTATTCTTCCGGTGTTCGTTTTCTCCAAAATGCCGCAAGTAAACTTCCGATTAGGGAATGTACGAGACTGGAAATCGCCGCCGGGATTGCAACCAACGGATCTTGAAAATTATTTCTGGAAAGGACAACTCCCAAACCTGAGTTCTGCATCCCTACTTCGATTGAGATCGTTCGGGATGTTTTTTGTTTTCGGATAAATAACCAGGATAAAAAGTAGCCGAACAAAAAGCCTGAAATGTGTAAGCTGATGACTGCGGCGATCAGGGTTCCCGCAGATCGGATAATTTTATCTCTGCCCGCCCCTAAGATTGAGGCGACGATCATCGTGATCAGTAAAACGGCAATGAAGGGAGATATGGCTTGAATTTTTTTGGAAATTTTCGGGAGATAAAAGTTGAGCAAAATTCCAAGCACTGTCGGTAAAATGACGACTTGAAATGTGTCCAAGAACAGTCCGCTCACGGAGGCTTCGACACCTTTACCAATTAAAATAAGGGTAAGTAACGGAGTCATAAAAACGGAAAGAATTGTCGAGGATGCAGTCATAGATACGGAAAGGGCTAAATCTCCCTTTGCAAGATAGGAAATAACATTAGACGCAACACCGCCGGGACAACAAGAAACGACGATGAGTCCTGTCGCTAAAGGAGTTGGTAGATCGAATAAGATTCCAATTCCCCAGCCTGAAAGCGGCATCACAGTATATTGTAGAATCACTCCTAAAAAAACGGGAATCGGTGTCTGAAAGACGTTTCGAAAGTCCTGGGGTAAAAGTGTGATTCCCATACCGAGCATCGTAAAACCGAGACCGTAAGTGATCCAAATCCCGGTAAACCAGATAAACCATTCAGGAAAGAAAAAAGAAAGAATGGATCCGGTTAGAACCCAGATCGGAAACAACAACGTGCCAATTTCTCCGATTTTTTGTAGTTTGTTTCTCGCCAAATTTTGATTACAGCTTTTCCTAAAAAATAAGTTTTCTATCACCAAATGGAACTTGAAAGGAAAACTTAAAATCTTCGAACACTGAGATAATTACATTATATTTCAAGTCGTTTGGTAAACTTAGAATTTTGTTTTGGAACTATAGTTTCACACTTTCTATTATGACTTTATATGCAAGTTCAGGGTGGACCTAAATGTTCTTCACAAGAGGATTGTTGTACTTCCACGACTATTTTATTTTCAATCCCAGGTAATTTTTGAGTGAAATTATGCCCGCTTGGTTTTGTTTAACTTGGAAAAGAACTGAGTAATTCCACGACTCGATCCAGTTGATCTTTGCGGTTATAGATATGCGGAGAAAATCTTACTTTCCCGAGGCGCAGGGCACACATTACTCCGTTTCTCTTCAGATAAGAAACGAGTTCTTCCATAGGAACTCCTTCCTTATGTCCTACCACGATTCCAGTTCGATTGTCGGGGAAATGATCGAGTTCTATTTGAAACCCAATGTTTTTCATTCCTTCGGAAAGATAATCCGCGAGTTCATAAATTCTTTCCATGACGGAATGAAATCCTATTTTCTGAAGCATTTCAAGTGAGGATTGAAAATATACCCAGTCGATAAAATTTCCGGTAGAAATTTCATAACGATCTGCTCCGGATTTTAATTCGGCGCGATAAGGCAAGTAAACCTCGTCGTTAACTACGGAGCCTGTTCCTTTAAACGGAAATGCAAGCGTATCGATTTTATCTTGTTGGATGTACAACATTCCCAAACCGAGAGGACCTAAAAGCCATTTCCAAGCGGGGAAAGCGATGTATTTTAATTTCATCTTTCTAACATCAACCGGAACCAAACCTATTCCTTGAGCACCATCCAGAACGAACTCAATCCCTTTAGAATCCAAAAAAGTTCCGATTTCTTCTAGGGGGAACGGCATTCCCGTACACCAATGAACGGCAGAAAGAGCCACGATTTTGGTCTTGGAGTTGACGGAAGATTTTAGATTTTCTAAAAACTGATCCGGGGTAAAGGCCATCGGAATAAATCCGATCTTAACTCCTTTTTCTTTCCAGTGCTCCCAAGGATAAATATTGCTTGGATATTCGTTCTCTAAGAGCAGAATTTCATCTCCGTTTTTCAAATGAAAACCTAAAGAAAGAAAATTCATCCCTTCATTTGTGTTGTGGATGATACAAAGTTCTTCCACGTCGCAATTGATGAGTCCCGCCACGATCTTTCGAATCGATTGTTTTACGGAAGCATATTTACGTACTTCCGTTAAGCCTCCTTTTTTAGAATAACCTTCCAAGTATTCCCTGACCGCCTGGATTGTATGTACGTTGCAAGGAGTTGTTCCGCAATTGTTCAACCAAATCATTTCCTGATTTATGGGATAAAGATCTTGGATTTCTTTCCAATCAATGATCGCGGTGGATTGCATTACCTTTTTTTCTTAGCCTTTACCGCTGACTTTTTTTTAGGCGTCGATTTTTTTGGAGAAACCTTTTTGGTTGCGCTTTTCTTCACTGCTTTTTTCGGTTTCGCAAGCGTTTTCTTGGTCGCCACTTTTTTCTTAGAAGTCGCTTTTTTGGCTACTGGTGGTTTACTTGCAGCTTTCTTTTTAGAAGCCGCTTTTTTTGCGCTCGCCGTTACGGCAGATTTGGTAGTTGTAGCCGGTTTTGGAGAAGTTGCAGGTTTAGTTGTAGCGGTCTTTGCAACCGGGGCTACAGCCTTCGGTTTTTTCAAGGTCGGAGTTTTTTCCGATTTAGACTCCGCCTTAGCCACTTCTTCCGCTTGTTCGTCCCAAAAAAAAGTTCCCTGACCTGAACCGGACTGATCTAATCCGTTCAGCTCAGTTTCCAGAAGAGATTGATAGTTTTGATTGTAGTCTTTCAATTTCGTGAAAAGAGATTTGATGTTCACGTCTTCGAACTTGTTTGCAAGTTTTTCATAAAAAGAAACGCTATTCTCTGCTTCTCGAATCGCAAGTTCAAGAGCTTCGTGTGCATCTTTGGTTCCCGGACCAGCGATTGTTCTTTCCACCTTATTCATCAATTTTTGAAGAGTCGAATCGTGGAATTTATGGATTGCGGTAAGTTGTTTGAGATTCGGGAGTTCGGATCCTTCCGCTTGCTCGTACAATTCCGTAATAAATTTGATATGATCGTCCACTTCCTCTGCTAGTCTTTCAAAAAGTTCCTTGGTGTCTCCGGGAGGAAGTTTTTCATACGTACTCATATAAAATTCGAAATAATCTTTTTCGTGCTGAATCGCCGCGGCGACCGCTTCTAAAAATGTGGTTTCTTTTAAAGGTTTAATATTCATGATAAGATTCCTCCCGATTTCTTTGCTATCTTAGTTACATTACCGACTGAATCAATAATTATTTAATTTTCTGCCATAGATTCATAGATGAGAAATTGCGCCGCATAGTAAGTCGACATGATCCAAACTCCGGTCCAAGGAATCGGAATCGTCGTAAACTTATTCATTGCAATGAAACTATCGGATAAGATAAAAAGTAGAGAGCCCGCTAAGGATTTCCGGAATGATAAACTGGAACATTCCCTAGACGCCGCTCTCCAACCCATTGTACAAATCGCGATAATATAAACCGCGACTGGAACGTAAAGAGAAACCCCGATCCCGGAAAAAATCCAAGTGTAAAAGAAAATTCCGAATGTAAAGAATGGAATTGATCGGACAATATGTACCGGATTTCCGATCGAGAATCCAATTGAATATAAGATCTGAGCCATAAGAAAAGACCCAAGCCCAAACACAAAATAATTTCCGGGAAGAGCTAAAAAAGCGTCTCCGAATAAGGAAAAAATCAAACCTGCGAAAATAAATTTTCCAGCTTTGTCTCTCCAGTTACCTTTGAAGAAAGAAAGAAAAATCAAAATGAGAATTGGTAGGATTTTGCTTCCGAGTTTGAAAACGATTTCATTAGGAACAAAATACAAAACTAACAAATGAGTAATAGAAGCTATGGAAAATAAGAGTGGAATCATAATGGGGCCTTCTTTATGGGAATTGGGATTGTAATTTTGTAAAGAGACGGTACTTTTGTCATCTAAGAATCGTACAAACAAAGAGGGAATATGGGGCATTGGAGTTCGGGGGAATTGATCTTAGCCGTTGTTTTTGCCGTGGTTTTAGGTCTTCTCGTTTATTTGGATCTTTTCGTTCTCAACAAAAAAGCCCACAAAATTCCTTTCAAAGAATCGATTTATTGGTCTCTTTTTTGGTTCAGCCTTGCGATTTCTTTCGGTATTTCCATCTACGTTATGAATCAATCGCCAGACGATCCGACTCTGGGAAAAACCAAAGCCCTTGAATTTATCACCGGTTATTTTCTAGAGTATTCTCTTTCCGTGGATAATCTTTTCGTCTTTATCATAGTCTTTCAGAAATTTCGGATAACGCCTCAATATCAACCTTTGATTTTAAAATGGGGAATCATCGGAGCTTTGTTCTTTCGTGCAATTATGATCTTCATCGGAGCAGAATTGGTTTCTCAGTTCGATTGGGTCCTATATCTTTTCGGGATTTTTCTTCTATACACCGCGATGAAAATGTTTACTCATCGCGAGGAGGAGGATTTTCATCCGGAATCTTCTCCCGTAGTTAAACTTGCAAAGAAAATTCTCCCGATGACTCGGGGCCATTACCCAGAAAAATTCGTTGTTTTAGAACACGGGAAATATTTATTCACTTCCACATTCATTACCCTTTTGATTGTGGAATTCAGCGACATCATGTTTGCTCTCGATTCGATTCCTGCGGTTTTTTCGATTACTACGGATGCGTTTATCGTTTATACTTCCAATATCTTTGCTATCCTCGGACTTCGTTCTCTTTATTTTATGCTTTCGGGTGTGATGGAGCTTTTCATTTTTCTCAAACGGGGAGTTTCAATCCTTCTCGCGTTTGTAGGAATCAAACTCCTGCTTCCTCTTTTTTCTCCCTATGTTTTTGGGTATGAAATTCACATTCCGATTTTAGTTTCTCTGGGAATCATCTTAGGGACGTTGGTTGTTTCAATTTTGGCTTCGGTTCCCCATTATCTCAAAATCAAAAACGGAACTTAAAAGCGGGTTTTTGACTTTACACCGGAGTCTTGCAAGGTTCCCTAGAAAGGGAACCTTATAGAAGCTTCCTAAAAAAAGAGAAAAATCAAAATGGCTGATCAAAAACTATTTACAGACTTCCCTACCGCTACTCGGGAAGCCTGGATTGCACTCATTCAAAAAGACCTCAAGGGAGCGGACTTTGAAAAGAAACTAGTTTGGGAAACGACGGAAGGATTTAAGATCCAACCTGTTTATACGAAAGACGATATCAGCGATAAACAATGGCTAACTTCCAATCTTCCCGGAACTATTCCCTTTGTTAGATCCACTCGAAAACTCGTTCAAGACTGGAGCATTCGACAAGACTTCGATTCACCTTCGGTAGCCGAGGCCAATCGATTGGCAAAAGAAGCGACGGCTAACGGTGTGACAGCAATCGGATTTATCATCGAAAATAAAACCTCTTCTCAAGCAGGGATTCCGGTACATTCTTCTAAAGATTTGGAAACCCTCATCGAAGGACTTCCTTTCGATGAAGTGACTCTTCACTTCATCGCGGAGGAAAAATCCCCCGAAATTTTTTCTTGGCTTCCCAAAGACAAAATGTTTGCCGGAGGACTCGGATACGATCCGTATCGGATTTTACTCAAACACGGAAAATCGGGAAAACATTCGATCACGGGGCTCAAAGAAATTTTGGAAACAATTGCTTCTTCTTGGCCGTATTACAGAGGTTTGTCGGTAAATTCTTCTACATTCCGGGACGCGGGTTCCACTATTTCGGAGGAGCTTGCATTTACGCTGGCGGCAGCAACTGAGTATGTACAACAACTTAAGACGATTGGAATGACCGTGGATACGATCGCTTCCCAGTTGATGTTCGAGTTCTCCATCGGTCCGGATTACTTTTTGGAAATTGCAAAGTTACGCGCCGCGAGAATTCTTTGGGCTGGGATTCTCAAAGAATTTTCTCCCAAGGAGGAAAATTCTCTCCACGCTTTTTTAAGCGCACAAACTTGTAGATATAATTACAGTGCCTATGATCCAAACGTGAATATGCTTCGTGCAACAACCGAGGCCATGTCCGCCGCGATCGGTGGTTGTGAAGTTATCAGCGTTTCTCCATACGACAACATTTTAAAAACTTCCGATTCGTTCTCCTTGAGAATCGCTCGGAACATCCAATTGTTGATGAAACACGAATCACACTTAGATAAGGTAGTGGATCCTTCCGCAGGTTCGTATTATCTTGAGTCGCTCACGGATTCGCTTACAAAAAAAGCTTGGGAAATTTTCTGTGAGATCGAATCCGTTGGAGGATTTTTAGAGGCCGTTCAAAAAGGAATCATACAAAAAAGAATCGCTGAGTCTAGAAAAAAGAAAGAAGAAAATTTTGCCAGCCGAAAGGAGATTCTTCTTGGAACTAATCAGTATCCGAACGGAGAAGATAAAGTCCCTACTCTCAATCAGAATCAAACATTAGGCGATATCGAGAGTATCTCAGGCGAAATCACTTGTGAAAGAATCTCAGAATTCAGAGCAGGTGCCGGAATCGAAGAGATTCGATTCGGGACTGAGAGTTTTTCGAAAAAGACCGGAAAAGTTCCGACTGTTCTTCTTCTCCCGATGGGAGATCTCAAAATGAAAAAAGCGCGTGCCATTTTTTCACAAAATTTTCTGACTTGTGCGGGCTACAAGGTAGTCGATCCGGGAAGTTATTCCACTCCCGAAGAAGCGCTTCAAGGTTTGAAAGAAACAAAAGCGGATGTAGTCGTTTTCTGTACAAGCGATGAAGAAATAACCGATTTTGTGAATTCTACCTTCGCGGTTTTAAAAAAACAAAATCACCATCTGGTCGGGATTATAGCGGGAAATCCTACAGAACAAATCGATTTTCTAAAATCCAAAGGGATCGAATTTTTCATTCACGTCAGGTCCCAACATTTAGAAACTCTGAAACTCATTCAAAAAAGGCTGGGCATTCGATGAAACGTCCGAATTTCGATCCAAAACGTTATGCGTCACATGGAAGTGGGAATGTTTCCAAATCCGACTGGGAAAAAGCTGCCCTTGGAGATTTAGGCCTTAATTCCATGGAACAAATTTTGTGGAATACTCCTGAAAAAATTCCGGTCAAGCCGGTTTATACCGTAGAAGATCTGGAGGGCATGGAACACCTTGATTACGTTGCGGGAATTCCTCCTTACTTACGCGGTCCTTATTCCACGATGTATGTTCAGCAACCTTGGACCATTCGTCAGTATGCTGGTTTTTCCACTGCGGAAGAATCCAACGCATTCTATCGTAGGAACTTGGCTGCGGGACAAAAAGGTCTTTCGGTCGCGTTCGACCTAGCGACTCACAGAGGATACGATTCCGATCACGAACGAGTGGTCGGGGACGTGGGAAAAGCGGGAGTTGCGATCGATTCGGTCCTGGATATGAAAATTCTATTCGATCAGATCCCTCTGGATCAAATGTCCGTATCAATGACGATGAATGGAGCGGTGATTCCTGTGTTGGCGTTTTACATCGTAGCCGCCGAAGAACAAGGTGTCGGTGCGGACAAACTTTCTGGCACGATTCAGAACGACATTCTAAAAGAATTCATGGTGCGAAACACCTACATCTATCCACCGGCACCATCGATGAAAATTATCGCAGACATTTTCAAATACACTTCCGACTTTATGCCCAAGTTCAATTCGATTTCTATTTCGGGTTATCACATGCAAGAAGCCGGAGCCACAGCGGACATAGAACTCGCCTACACTCTCGCAGACGGTTTGGAATATTTAAGAACAGGAATCAAAGCGGGAATGGACGTGGATACGTTTGCGCCTCGCTTGTCTTTTTTCTGGGCAATCGGAATGAATCACTTTATGGAAATCGCAAAGATGAGAGCGGGACGTCTTCTCTGGGCTAAACTCGTAAAACAATTTCATCCTAAGAACTTAAAATCTCTCGCGCTTCGAACCCATTGCCAAACTTCGGGCTGGAGTTTAACCGAACAGGATCCGTTCAACAACGTAGCACGAACCTGTATTGAGGCATTGGCCGCTGCACTTGGTCATACCCAATCCCTTCATACGAACGCGCTTGACGAAGCGATAGCCCTTCCGACGGATTTCTCCGCGAGAATCGCAAGAAATACTCAGATTTTTCTCCAAGAAGAAACAAACATTCACAGAGTCGTGGATCCATGGGGAGGGTCGTATTACGTGGAATCTCTGACACATTCTCTCGCGCATCGTGCTTGGGAACTCATCGAAGAAGTGGAAAAGTTAGGCGGAATTGCAAAGGCAATCGAAACCGGAATTCCCAAAATGAGAATTGAGGAAGCTGCCGCTCGCAAACAGGCTAAGATCGATTCCGGGAAAGATGTGATCGTAGGAGTCAATCGCTACAAAGCGGTTGCAGAAAAACCTTTAGACATATTAGATATCGATAATACTGCTGTGAGAGAGTCTCAAATCCGTAGACTTCAGGAACTCAAAAAAAATCGAAACGACGTAGACGTAACGTCTGCACTCGACGCGATCACAAAATGTGCAGAGGGTGGAGAAGGAAATCTTCTAACGCTTGCGGTGGACGCCGCTCGTAAACGAGCGACCCTCGGGGAAATTTCGTACGCTATGGAAAAAGTATTCGGAAGATACCAAGCCACAATTCGTTCTATCTCGGGTGTTTATTCCTCCGAAATCGAAGACGATCCGGATTTCAAAAAAGCGAAAGAACTTTCGGACCGATTTGCGATTTTAGAAGGGCGCCGTCCTAGAATCATGGTGGCTAAGATGGGACAAGACGGACACGATCGAGGCGCGAAAGTGATTTCTACGAGTTTTGCAGACATGGGATTTGACGTCGATATAGGACCCCTTTTCCAAACTCCTGCGGAAGCCGCCAAACAAGCAGTGGAAAATGACGTGCATATTCTTGGAATTTCTAGTTTAGCTGCAGGTCACAAAACCCTTGTCCCACAGGTCATAAAAGAACTGGAAAAACTTGGAAGAAAAGACATTATGGTTGTCGCGGGCGGGGTGATCCCCCAACAAGATTATGATACTCTTTATAAAGCGGGAGTTACTGGAATTTTCGGACCGGGAACAAAAATCTCCAAAGCCGCTGTGGGTATTTTGGAACTTCTCATTCGAGATTTGGAAACTTCTAAAGTAAACGTATAAAGGAAAATCGTCCTTGAGTTCTGGAGAACAATCCGAGATTCCTCTCCAATCCACCGGGATATCCAGAAAGGTTCTCCCGACGGCGGAAGAATTCGTCCAAGGAGTTCTTTCGGGGAACAGAGTAATGCTCGCCAGAGCGATTACTCTCGTCGAAAGTTCGCGCGCCGATCATAAAGAACTTGCGGAAAAGATCATAGAAGCTTGCCTTCCTCATTCCGGCAAATCGATTCGGATCGGAATCACAGGAATTCCCGGAGTCGGTAAAAGTACATTCATCGAATCCTTCGGAATGTATACCATCTCTCAAGGAAAAAAGTTAGCCGTATTGACTATTGATCCTTCCAGTCAAATTTCGGGGGGAAGTATTCTTGGAGATAAAACGAGAATGCCCGAACTCTCAAGAAACGAATCCGCGTTTATTCGCCCTTCTCCCTCGGGGAAATCCTTAGGAGGAGTCGCCCGAAAAACGAGAGAAACGATTTATCTCTGCGAAGCGGCGGGCTTTGATACGATCTTTGTGGAAACCGTTGGAGTCGGGCAATCGGAAACGGTAGTGCATTCCATGGTGGATTTGTTTTTACTTCTTCTCATTGCAGGAGCGGGAGACGAACTCCAAGGAATCAAACGTGGAATCATGGAAATGGCCGATTTGCTAGCCATAACAAAGGCGGACGGAGACAACAAAACAAGAGCCGAAATAACCAGAACCGAAACTCAATCTGCAATTCACTTTTTTCCAACCAACGAAAACGGATGGATACCCAAGGTGTCTACTTGTTCTTCTCTCTCGGGAGAAGGAATTCCCGAAATTTGGAATCAAATTTTAGAATATGAGAAAACTTTAAAGTCGAACGGTTACTTCGAAATCCGAAGAACGAATCAAGCAAATTATTGGTTAGAAGAATCCGTATCCGAACATCTTACGGAAGATTTTAAGACTCAAATGAAAGATCTCTACAAAGATATGAAAGAAAAAGTGAGTCGTCATCAGATCAGTTCCTTTCAAGCAGCAGAGAAATTGATCACAGAATATCGAAAACGTATTTAAGAATAAATCGATTTAGATTTCATTTCTAATGCGATTTTTAATTTTTTCCCTTTTTTATAAGACTTACAGTGCGTCCTAAAACCCGTCGAGCGACAATAGAAGCGAGACGGCTTGAGTTTCTTTGAGCGACCCGTCGGGAGCGAACGCTTTAGTTTTCTGCTTTGTCAGCAAGATCAAGCTGCAAGGTTTTGTCCAGGTTCTTATACAAGTGAATGGTCCTCTTTATTATCTTACAGAATTATTTTTTTAAGTCGTTTACTGAAATTTAATTATATTCTTGATTTGGAATGTATAGATAAGGGAGTCGTCTTTTGTTTTATTTTCTCAATGAGATGTAAAAAAAATAAACTTACTATTCGAACGGATGAAAATGGTACCGAAAATTAATGGGTAATTTTTGTAAAAGTATAGAAAAAAGAAGTTAATTCAGAAACAAAAAATCCGTTTATCGAAAGACAAAGAATCGAAGAACTACGGCGAGCAACCCAAAAATTCTGGGAAACCAGAAATATAATTGTAGATATAACCAACTGTTTTAATAAAGCTGCCCTAACTTCGTCTCCTCGCTCCGTTCGAGTAGAAAATGGAAATATATCTCCTTGACAAATGTATCTGTATTGCAAATATATTCTTGAATGATTAAATCTTTTGGGGATAAAGAAACAGAAAGAATCTATCACCAAGAGTTTTCAAAGAAAATTCCACCAGAAATTCAAGCAGGGTGCTAATCAAACTTCTCATTTTAGAAAATGCGGAGAAAGAAGAGGATCTTAAAAGTCCTCCAGCTAATAGATTTGAGCATTTAAAAGGAAATTTAAGGGCTTATTGCTCTATTAGAATTAACGACCAATGGAGATTAGTATTTAGATTTTCAGACCGGAAATTGTTTTGAAGTTTCCATAGTAGATTATCATTGAGCAGGTAATTATGAAGACTAAAAGAATTCCTACGCCGACAGTTTCTCAAATACTGAGAGAAGAATTTCTGGATCCCTTAGAAATTACCCCGTATCGTTTAGCAAAAGAATTACATGTATCAACCTCCACTATTTTGGAGATTCTTCATAATAAGCGTAAAGTTACTGTAGACATGTCGTTGAGGTTAGCGAAGTTCTTTGGGATGTCAGATAAGTTTTGGATAAATTTACAGAATGATCTTGAGATAAGAAAACAGAAAGAAAAATTAAAGCTTAAACTTGATAGTATTCAAACACTTCCAAGAACGGGTTGATTAAAAGCCCAAGTGTTTTACTGTCGGCTCTCTGACACTGCGCTTCACAACTCTTGCTTGCCTTCGGCGTATTTTGTTTCCGTCACTTCGCTTGCAAAGCAAGCTCGAGTCGTTAAGCCTTGGTCGATACCATTCTGTGAAAATTTTATTACTTTAAAAATTGTCATATAATTATATTTACGATCAATAAAAAAAAGACCCCTCTTCAGAGTTTAAAAAAGTAAATAGTATGGGAAAGTAATAATTATTCTGTAGGATTTGCTTTGGAAGGCAATAGGAAAGAATTTTAGAAATACCTCCTAACGCTTTGGAACCGATTCCGGACACATACAAAAGTAATGATTGAGAATTGGATCACCGTATTTTTGATTGGAGAAGCGGTCTCTTTGTTTGCTGGAATATTTTTCTACCTTTATTTTAATCTTGTACTACGAACGAAACTCGCAAAATCAATAAATTTCCCTTATAAAACCTAAAAACCCTACTCTCAATTGATAAGAAGAAAAATAACCAAAGCAAGTAACCCAAAAAAACACCATCCCACAAGAGTTACGAGTGTGGTGTATAAAAGAATGTCCACTTTTATGTGACTAAACATAAGGGATGTTTTGATTAGGAAGATAAGGTTAGATCCGAAAAAAGAGTTTCTACGTTTTCTTTTTTGGCTTTAGAGATTCTGGATTTAGCAAGATCGAAATATCCTGAGGGTGTCAGCGCTCCTGTGTAAATGACATATCTTAAAACGAATCGAACTTCAACCGATCCTCGAAAATAATCGAAAATTGGTTCATGGCTTTCCCCCAATCTTGAATAGGCATGGTCCATTTTTTAGACATATTATTCAAAGCTAAATAAAGAAGCTTGATAGCCGCTTCATCGGTAGGAAACGAACCCCGATTCTTGATAATTTTTCTTAAACCCATATTCATAGATTCGATAGCGTTTGTGGTGTAAATCGCCTTACGAATATTAGGTGGATATGCCAAAAAAGGAATCACCGATTCCCAATTGTTTCTCCAGGACTTGCTGATCATCGGATATTGACTGTCCCATTTGGTTGAAAAATCATCAAGGCTTTTCTTAGCAATCTCTGCCGACGGAGATTTGTAGATAGCCTTTAAATCAATCATCAACTCTTTCTTCTGTTTGTAAGAAACCCATTTCAAAGAATTCCTTACCATATGAACGATACAAAGTTGAACTTGTGCATTAGGAAAAACTGATATGATCGTATCCGGAAATCCCTTTAACCCGTCGACACAAGCAATTAAGATATCTTCAACTCCGCGATTCTTTAAATCGGTTAAGATCTGAAGCCAGAACTTCGCTCCTTCAGTGCGTTCTACCCAGATCCCAAGAATCTCTTTTGTTCCCTGTAGATTGATTCCTAAAGCCAAATAGAAGGATTTGTTCACTACGTGGTTACCATCTCTCACCTTTACGACTAACGCGTCCATGATGAGAATCGGATATACTTTATCCAATGCCACTCAATCACCGTTTCCAGTACCGAATCGGTGACTTCTGAGATCAGATCCGCTGAGACTTCCACTTGATAGATTTCTTGGAGATGTTGGGTAATTTCTCGTGTGGTCATTCCGCGTGAATACATCGAAATGATTTTGTCATCGAAGCCGGTAAAACGTGTCTGACCTTTTTGTATGATCTGAGGTTCGAAACTGCCGTTTCTGTCTCGAGGTATTTCCAAATCGATTGTTCCAAAATCTCCTTTGAGCTTTTTGCTACTTTTTCCATTCCGAGAATTTCCTGTGTTATTTCCCAACGAGGAATTCTTCTCGTATCCAAGGTGATGCGTCATCTCACCTTGCATCGCTCGCTCTATCAGTGATTTCGTTAGTTGCTTTAAGAGGCCTTCATTTCCCAGTAGATCTTCAGGACTCTTATCTTTGATTAATTCATCGAGTAGCTCTTCAGCTCGATTTTTGGGGTTGCTCATATTGGGTTTATCCTTGTTACTTTTTGGTTATTCACAAGTCATTTACACAATCAAGCCGACACTCTCAATATCCTTTGTCTTTTTCGATCCCTATGAATCTTCTCTCAGTCTTAATGCAAGAAATACCGGTAGTACCCGAACCCATACAGTGGTCTAAAACTGTATCGAATTTGTTTGTATAGGAAAGAATTAAGAAGTTCAGCTTTTGAGTCGAGTGCGTAGTAAAAGACGATCTCCGGTGAGCAAAAGTCACCATATTCATCCGAAAATAAATTCAACAATCGAAATCTATAATATTTAAATCTAAAATTTTTCTTGCACTGGCATATCCCATAAATAATACCAGTAGATATAATCTTCTATCAAATAATTAAGATGCAAAACTAATTGGAAGTAAATTAACTAGGATTGCAGGTGGGTATTGTGAAAACTTTTCAAATTCTTTCTTTATTTTTTGTATCTTTGATTCTATTCCATTGTGCAACTTCTTCCGCTGGAATTGCAACAAGTAACATTCCAGTTGCGGATCGTAAATATAACGTGATCGGTCCTGTGGAAGGGCATAAAATCTGGAGTACGTTTGATATCGCAATTGTGGGAATCCCCCTCTCTGAACCTCCGATCGACAAAGTAGTAACTACGATGTTGGCTGAAAAGGAAGCGGATGCTTTGATTAATATCCGTTATTGGACGGATAAATACATTTTTCTTTTCCTCACCGTCAATAGGCTCCATATCAATGCGGAAGCGATCAAATTCGAGGATCAACTCAATGGCCAGAACGCCAAAAAAAGAAAATAAGAATCTTATCATTGGGTTTTTAACGATCTTAATCTTTTCCGTTCTCGGAAATTGTATGGGAGCTACCTTATTCAAACCGGGCGGGCGTGTGCGTGCGCCAGCTCTTTATGATTCGGCAACGATTATACGAACTTCTGAATATGATATTTTAGAAAAAGAATCAGAAGGTGAGTCTTCAACGTTTTTTATCTTCGGAATCATTCCAATCACAAATCCGATTAGTATCGACTACGCGCTCAGCCAAGCGGTTCAAAAAGTTCCGGGTGGAAGAAGTCTCATAAATATCAAAGTTTGGCACGAAACACATGTCATGTTTCCTCTTGGGACAGTTTCCGTTTTGAAAGTCAAAGGTAGTGTAATTGGAAATAAAGAGGAAGCGGAAAAGGAAAGACTGAGATTGGAATTACAAAAGAAAGAATTTTCCACGGATGCCACTCCTTCAAAAGATGAAAAACCAAATCCGACCCTTGAGTCCGGAGGGATTTCCGTGGGAGGCAATAAAAAGAATTAGTATGTTAAAATATTCTTTAGTAAATTCTGTAAATTCGGCCTTAGTCAAAAGAAATACCTTCAGACACAGATTAGTGTGTTTGCAACGTTCTTTCTTGGGGTTTATTTCCGTTTTGATCCTGGCAACATTTTCGCAAAATTGCACAAAATCCGAGGTTGTTTCGGCGGGGGATTCTCAAAGTCAGATTTATGCCGCCGCAAAGTATTTGAGCAATAAATGTGGAAACCCGATTCCTACTCCGATTCCGTTTACCGTGCAAGGTGTTAAACAAAGAAATTTAGATATCTGTACGATTGCAATCACCCGTTCGGAATGTCCTTTTGTTTCGTATCCTTTAGCTTGCGTTTTGATCTATGTGGACAATCCCATCGGCGATATACCTTGGTATATAAACTTTCAGGAAGTATTTGTAAAAATTAAATTATAGTAAGGCGACGATGAAAATCATTAAAACCATATTAGTCATTCTTCGTGCCGTATCAATTGAGCGATTCGTAACGTTGAAAAAACGAATTTCGTTTTTATTTCTTATCTTTCTTACGGTTCCAACTATGGAAGTATTTGCGGAAGTTTCTTTCCGTGCCCGTGTTTATTCTCGTAGTAAAAATTCGGGAGAGGCAAACGTAAGGGTTCTGCTTTCTGAAACTAAAAAGTTCTATCAGACCAATGCGGAAGGATATTTTCAAGCGGTAGCTCCTTCTTCCGGTGCTTATACGTTTCGTATTTTAAAAGATACAGGGTTTCAAGAAATTCGCAAGGAAATCGGGGAAGGAGAGGAACTTGTCATTCTTGATTCCGATCAGTCGCCCAAAAGTGGAAGCAGTGGTGGATCGAAAGGTTCAATCATCGACGTAACCGGAGAGCGAGAAAAACAACTCATGTCTCGCACCAAACTTCGCTTTGAGGAGATCAAGCGAATGCCCGGTACTTTCGGAGAACCGCTTCGCTCGATCGAAACAATTCCTGGAGTCGTTCCTGTTTCCGCTTTTGGAGGTGGTGCAAGTAACTACTCCTTCCGAGGTGCCGATCCGACTACGAACCTTTATCTTTACGACGATCTTCCGATTTTATATCCATTTCACTTTGACGGTTTGACTGCTACGATCAACGGAAACTTAATCAAATCGATGGACGTTTATACGGGAGTTCTCCCCGCAAACTTCAACAACGCGTTAGGGGGGGTGATCGAAATCGAATCTCCCGATAAAGTGGAACGATCCAGCGGAAATTTTTTGTCTTCTCTCTGGGCCGCTTCCGCGAATTACCAAACCACTTTTGCGAACGGAAAAGGTTATATCCTAGGAGCTGTGAAAGTCGGTTATATGGATAAAACGTTTGAGACTCTCGGAACTATTACAGGCGTTAGCTCTCTTCCAGACGGGGTGCGTTTACCGCGTTATACGGATTCTCAAGTGAAAATGGTCTATAACTTTAACGATAAACATCAGATTTCGTTCTATTCTTTAACTGCAAAAGACGATACTGCATTCAATCCTCCCGTAAAAAGATACAACGACCCTACCAAGGACCAATTTGCCGAATATTCGGGCGGAAATCTTTCAGTGGGACAAGGTTATCGTACTCAAGCCTTACGTTATATTTGGAGACATTCCGAAAAATTCGTTAATCGAATCACCTTGATTAGTTACGATCCGTTTGTGGATTACAACGTTTTATTCGGTTCTCTGAAAGCAAAACAAAAAGCAAGCGGCGCTTACAACGGGATTCGACAAGATGCTTATTGGGAGCCGAATAAACATCTAACCTTGGAATTCGGTTCCGAAATGCGATTTCTCAACTATAGTACTACAGGAAATACGATCCAACAAACCGATTCTAATAATCCGGATCCGAACCCGTATGATACGGTAACTCCCGATTTTAAAACCGTTTCGGATAACAATCGAGTACAAAGCAAATATTATAACGCTTATACAACGATGAAAATTAAATTCGGCGGACTACTCATCGAACCCGGAGCAAGATACGATTACATTCCTTATATCAAAAACGGCGCTCTCGGTCCGAAAGCACAAATATCTTATAAGTTCGAAGAAGGTCCCCTTAGAGGAACTACCGTTTTCGGAGGTGCGGGGAATCATTTTAACTTTCCATTGGATACCCGTTTTTCCGAACAAAGTGGAAATCCTCACCTGAAATTTCAAAAAGCTTTTAAATACGGCGGAGGGATCGATCATCAGCTCACTTCCAATTGGCAAGTCAAAGGTGAAATCTTTAAACAAGAATTCTCCAACTTGATCGGAACCGATCCTTATATTACGGAGATTATTGGAACTAATCCGGATCAGTACGGAAAAGTCTTTCAACCTTACATTCTCAATAAACCTCTCAATTATGCGAACAACGGATCCGGTCATTCCCGAGGTTACGAACTCCTAATCCGTAAAGTTGCGACTCCCGGAAAGAGAGATTGGTTCGGTTGGATTTCCTACACTTGGTCTCAAACATTCAGAAATCCTAATATTTATAAACCTGATGGAATAATAGCTCCCATTGCTACCGGGCCGGAACAAAGATTACTCGCTCAGTCCTATCATAACTCGAAGGAAACCTTGTATGATTACGACCGTACTCATATCATCAACGTAGTTTTCGGTTGGAAATTCAGCCAGAATTGGCAACTTGGCGGAAGATGGTCTTACTTAACTTCCATGCCAATCACTCCAATTGTAGGAGACGATGGCGGTAGATTTTCTAATCCGGCGAACAACCAAACGATCTGGGCGCCGGTTTCGGCAAACAATCCGTATCTCGCCGACTATGTTAATACGAAACGTCTTTCGGATTATCATAGATTTGATATCCGAATCGATAAATTCTTAAATTACGAGTGGGGCTATATAAACACGTTCTTCGAAATTATCAACGTCTACATGAGGCAGAACGTTTCTGGAGAAGCTTTTAACGTTACGCGCCCTTATTCTTCTACAAACCCGAAACCGAGTCCGACATTTGGGACAATTACATTATCGGGTGGAGTGGTTATTCCATTCTTTAACATAGGAATCGAGGTGAAGTTCTAATGAAAAAGAATCCGTTCATCACTATTTCGTGGAAGCGAATCGGAAACTTTTCGTATTTCCTACTTGTATTCCTTTTGATTTGGGATTGTAATCTTCCGAACGAAAACGATAATTTCAACAGAGAAAACGAAAAAAGAGTCCTTCTCCAATATTTACTTTTGTCTCCGACGGATCCGGTTGAATCTTGTGTCACATCTCTACAAGCGGCTCAAACTTGTCTGAACAAAACTTCCGATTTACCAACCCCACTTTCGGAAGCTGCCATCGTTACCTTGTTTAGCAATGGGAACACATCACTTGGAACGTATCAAGATTTTTGCAGTGTTTTGCTAAATTCCTCTACGTTCGCAAAATTTACGAATAGAGCTAAAACCTGCGTAATGAATTGTAATCGATCCTATTGGTCGAGTAAAGATTCTGCGGGAACCTGCGGGGAAAGTGGGCTTTCTCAGATTTCAGGATTATCTACCGGGACCTTTTCTTGCACAAAAACTTGTGTGAGTATTTCCGGGGAATAAAAAATATTGTTTTAAAAAGAACGTTTGTGACCTTATCGGTTTAATAAAATAAAATATATTAGAGGATCCAATTATGACTATGTTTTTAGTTGAGTACGGCGAGACGTTCATTTTTATTGTCATGCTCGTAGCCAGTATTATCGCTCTTGCAGTAGGAACAGAAAGAATTCTAATTTTTCGTAGAAACCTTAGAAATACTGACGTAGTTTTGCCTATCTTAACCTCTGAAATTAGAAAGGGAGATTTTGGGGCCGTAAAGACTGTAGCAAGTGAAAACCCCACAAATATATATGCAAAGTTTTCCCAGTTTTCCACAGAAAATTACGGAGCTGGTCACGAAGCCCTCGCAGAGCTGCAAGAAGGTAAAATCATCGGAGAAAGAGTTGAACTCGAAAACCACCTTCCGATTTTAAACACTTTAGGAAATAACGCACCTTTTATTGGTCTACTGGGAACGGTTCTTGGCGTAATCAAAGCCTTCTATGGGCTGGGAACGTTAGGAAGTACTGGAGCTGAATTCGTAATGAGAAGTATCTCTACAGCTCTTCTTGCAACCGCAGCTGGATTAGGAGTTGCAATTCCGGTCGTAATGGCGAACAACTATTTTACTCGTAAATTAAAGGTCATTCAGGCAAATTTGGAAATTCTTTCAAAAGAGTTTCTTGCAAGTCTTTCCCGTAAGAAATAAACTTATAAGGAGAAGGTAAAACATGGCAGGTTCTGCTCCCTCCGGCGACGGAGAAGAAATAGGCAATATTAATATCACTCCGATGGTGGACGTGATTCTAGTTCTTTTAGTGATCTTTATGGTGACCGCTAACTTCTTAAAAAAAGAATCCATCAACATCAACCTTCCCAAGGTTGCGGCGGCGGATCCGAATGTAGCTCAATCGATTCAAGTCGCTTTGACTAAAGACGGAAAAATTCTGATAGAAGGAGCGGAAGCTTCTATAGAAAAATTACAAGCTCAACTTGAAAGAGATTCTAAAATTAAACCGAATATGCGTCTGACTCTTTCAGCCGATTCTTCTCTTCCATATGGGAAAATCGCGGAAACAATGGGAGTGATTCGTAAAGCTGGAGTTACTAGAATTGCGCTTTCGGTAAAACGTTAAGGGAAACGGGAAAGTAGAATGGTAAACGTTTCTGAAATTAAACAAAAGATCATTCGATTCGGCTTGTTCCGATTTTGTCTGATCGTGTCTTTTACTTTGCATTCACTTTCAATCGGAATTTATTTCATTGCGACCTATATTCCCGATATGGAGGTATCTTCTGAGGATTTGAATACCCAGGATGTGGAAGTGGATTTAGAAGACATTCCTCCCGAATTGATCGGTGGGACCTCTTCTCCTGCTCCCGTTGAAAAACAGGAATGGGTGGAAGGTTCCGACAAAAACGCAGATGATCCGATCGACGAAGATCTGAATCCAAACGCTCTTTCCGGCAACGGAACCGACAAAGACGGATTTTTATTTTCTTACAACGGAGATAAAACTCCAACTCCGATTATCGATTTTGACTTGAGAGATTTTTTTCCACCCCAAGCAAAATCCGCCGGGATCGTAACAAAACAAGTTGTGGTTATTGTTCAAATCGATGAACAAGGAAATCTGCAAGGAGCAAAAGTCGCTTCCGGAAAGGCAGGCTTCGGTTTTGACGAAGCAGCGCTTAAAATCGTCAAACTGGCACGCTGGAGTCCTGGGTACGTCCAAGGAAGGCCGACAAAAATGTCGCATCGGGTTCCGATTCATTTCAATCTCGAAGACTGATTTTATTTCAAATTTCAGCTCTTCGAGGTTTCGTTTCTACTCAAACAATAATACTTTTTCGTTTTCCATTCTTTTCAAGAATCAGAAGTTCTCTTCTTTGAAATTTAAAAAATTCCTTGCGGAGTCGAATTGTAAGTTCATACTTCATTTTTGGCTGAAAAAAATCAGCCGATGGAGATAAAGATGAATTTGAAAGCGTTTGCTTGGATCGGTTTACTATTTTTTACTTTGCCGCTTTTATCGGTACCCACTCCCCCTACTCTTGAACATCAGGTTAAAAATTCCGATTACATAGCTCTCACTCGAATTACAAACGTTCGCGAAAAAAAAATTTCCGAAACTTCGATTTCCGTAATAGCTACAGTTGAAATTCTAAAACCCTGGAAAGGCGGAGAAAAACTTCCCGCCAAGTTTGAAATCGGATTTATGATCTTTCCGGAGCTTTTAGGAAAATGGTTGAAAGCCGCTCCTCCTGAAGGGGATTATATTCTATTTTTAAATCAAAAAACAGTTAAAGATAGCAAAGGAAATGAATCACAATTAATTACACTCTACGAACCCCATCCTTTTGCGTTTAAAGAATATTCCAGAGAAACGGAAGACAAAATCCGAGAAATAGTTCAATCCCAAAAAGGGAATTAAAAGGAAAGTATATGAGAATTTTAAAATATTCTATTCTAACATCGATTCTTTTTTCGCTCGCTCTCAATCCAATCCTTGCGCAATCGTTGATTCGTTCTTTGGGGATGCAACGGGAATCTACCGAACTCCTTTCCTCCTTAAAGGGCACGAATCCATACGGAATTTCCCATAGAGGGCTTGCTTCGAACGTGGACCTTTCTCCTTCCATGCCTCCTGTAGGAAATCAGGGAGAACAAGGCAGTTGTGTCGCTTGGTCCACAGCCTACGCAACTAAAAGTTTCCAAGAATATATCGAAAGAAAAGGTTCCAAGGATTGGTCTCTCAGAACCCCCGAAGGAAATCCAAATTACAGCAAAATATTTTCGCCCGCGTTTATCTACAATCAAATCAACGGAGGAAGAGACAACGGATCTTTGATCTCCGACGCAATGCGTGTGATCGTGGAAATGGGAGCAGCACCTTGGGAAACAATGCCCTATAATTCCGCCGATTACAGAGCCCGCCCTTCTCAAGCAGCAATCGACGCCGCTTCCAAATACAAAGCTAAAGAATTTTTAAGGGTGAAAACGACGGATATAACCGAAGTGAAAGCGCAACTTGCGGAAGGTAAGCCGGTTGTCGCAGGAGTTTTAGTTTATGAGAACTTCTTCAATCTGAAAGGAGATCAAATTTACAAAGAGGGTTTAGGTAAAACTTACGGAGGACACGCGATCGCGATCGTCGGTTACGACGATTCTAAAAATGCCGTAAAATTCATCAATTCTTGGGGAACGGATTGGGGCGACCAAGGTTACGGTTATATAGACTATCGTTGGTTCACTCGAATTTGTCAAGGCGCCTTTGTAATGATCGACCAGATTGAAACCGTCAGCGATCAAGGAAAGCCGGATTCCAACACTCCCGAACCTACTTCGATCGCGAGCGATTCCAATCCAGAAGCACCTTCTTCCATCATCGCTTCTCAAGGAAGTTTTACAGATAGGGTTTTAATCAACTGGGAAATCGTTCCAAACGCAGTTGGATATGAAATTCATAGAAAGGGTCCAGGAGATTCCAATTTCGGAAAGATCGGTTTGGCGAGCACGAACAGCTTTAACGACGACGGAGTTCAACCAAATCTCGCTTATAGATATAAGATTATGACTTTAACGGATTCTTCCGCTTCCGATTTATCGCAAGGAGAGGTGATCGGATTTGCAAAAACGGAAGAGCTAAAGCCTCCTCCCAAGGTTTTGGGGGTGAAAGCGACACAAGGTCAGTACGATAACAAAATCGAACTCACTTGGGAACCGGGAGGCGTTTCTTCCGAATATCAAATCTTTAAATGGAATAAGGCTCAGAAGAGATACAATCCGATCGGGAACTCCAAGATCAACAGTTACGTTGATTATTCCGCAGCAAAAAAAGGTATCGTGGAAATCTATGTGGTTTCCGGAAAGCTTGGCGGAAAAACCGGAGAACCTTCTGATGCAGTGACCGGTTTTACGGCCCAACCTAAGACCCCTCCTGCAAAGCCATTGGGATTAGTTGCTAGCCGAGGTTCTTATCAAAATAAAGTAGAATTGAAATGGCAGAAAGTTTCCGGAGCTTCCAAATATTTCGTGTTTCGATACGTAAAATCCGGTTGGATTGGAGGAGGAGCTTGGGAAAAAATTTCCGAAACGGGAGCAGAAGAATTCATCGATGAAAATCTGCCCGCTCGATTCGCATACTATTCCATAACAGCCGTAAATTCGGAAGGAAAAAACGGCCCGTTCTCAAGTTTTGCCTACGGATATACCGATCCCAACAAACAAAGAGGTGTAAAAATTACTTCTCCTGAAAACCTAAAAGGTGTTTTAGATGCAAAAGAGGCTAAGATAAATCTGACTTGGGATAAGACGAAAGAAGCATCAGAATATTATGTTTTTCGTAAGAAAAGAGGAGAATCAAAATGGACTTTTCTAGGTTCCGCAGGGAACAAAAACGATTACGTGGCCGTTGTCCCGGAGAAGGAAACTTTATTTCTTTATTCTGTGACTTCAAAAACTGATCTCGGAGGAGAAAGTGAAAATTCCCTTCCCGTGTCGGCCGTCATTTCCACCGCAGTTACGGCTCCTAAGAAAAGAACCTTCGGTGGGGATTCCACTTTAGAGAAATTCAAAGGGCCTTGGACTGCAATGGCCTGGGACGGGAATAACGGAGTAAATCAAGTACTTTTGGAAATCGAAAGTCAGGACAATATCAATTACACCGTAAAATTCAATAAAAAGAAAATCTTCGAAGGTAAATACGTGGAAGAATCACCGATTATCGACAAGGACGGAAAATTCAAAATAGAGATCGAAAAATCGGGAGATGCTCTTTCGGTCACGATGAAAGACGTCTCGATCGTAAGTCAAAAATCCAATTTATCCTTCCTAAAAGAATAAGAAAATCTTTGATTAGGAGTTAATAATATTCTATCAACGCTAATCTCTCGCAAGTCGTAAAAAGTGATTGAAATCACAGTGGTTAAAAATGGAATTTTTTGCGGGAGTCCCATAAAGGAGACTTTCTATTTATAAAATTATGATTTTTTAAATAGAAAGTCTCTCAAATCTTCCACCACCCGACACGAGTAAACAACCGATCGTCGTACTTCTAACGGATTTATCTTGGCTCTAAATAAAATTTAACTTTGGAGACAAAGCGAGTAAAACTTTTAGATCTCCACTTACACAGAAACCTTAATTTAAGAAACGAGTTCCAATTCTTTTGCGAGTTTGAAGATATTGCCTTTTTTCTTGAGTCTGAAAAGAAGTTCTTCTGAACTTAAAATTTGATTTACGATTGTTTCCGGAAGATCCTGCATGTCGTTAAAAATTTCTTTATATTCTTCGACGGAAATTTTTTTACAGAATAGATTGGCTTGAAAATAATAGACTTGGTGTGTAATTAAGAAGTTCAAGGAATCTATGTCTTCCAAAGCCTCGGCTGTGATAATCGCTTCCCGATTATCCGAAAGTCTTCTGCAATAATCGATAAACGCTAAGTTATCTAAGAATTTGGTAAGATCCTGATTGGCCTTAAATTTAAAACTGATCGGATCGAGTTTGAATTCTTTAATCATTTCTCCCAAATCCAAAACGATCTGATGGCTTTGGCTTTTGACTCCAAAATCATCCGCCGCAAAACTGATTCCGAAATTCCAGAATCTCTTACATACGCTCTTGAGTGTGACATCTACTTCTTCATATGGCTTTTCAATTAATTCCATTCTTATAAGAGCCGGATTTAGATTTTGATTAAGAAGAAGATTATGAAAACGAGTTACCTTTTCGTCTGTATCGAACGTATCGATAAGAGTCTGCGGAGAAATATTGAATTTTAAAAGACCAGGGGCTCCATTACAACATACCGTTAATTTTTCCAAAATCAGAAGTTCAATTCGATTTAGATCTTGGTCGTGAGGAATATCCCGAATAAGATCCGCATAACCCGAGTAAGCTTCTCCTCCGACAAACACCTCCCCTCCTTTCATAGAGTACGTATGTGTCTTATGATTGTAGTAAATAATCGGCTGAATGACAGCATCCGCTTTTTCGCCAGCAAAATAATCATTGACCCGATTGAGATAAGTCCAACTCCAGCGGATAAGATTGTCTTGCAAATTTTTGAGCGAAGAAACTTCCAATTCATGAAAAATTTCGTCCACATAAGAAATATAATTACATTGGGTTCTTGCAATTCCAAAATCAAAATTCATAGAACCGTTTTTGATTGAAACCTCTCTGAATCGTCCAAGAAGCGAATCAAAGTTTAAAAATCCGTTTGAGCCGATGCTCATTTGAATCGGAGCAACTCCGATCAGCAGATTCTTTTTATCTCCATAACAGTAATAAGAATAGTGGTTTTCCACACCGGGACACAATTCCGATATTTTGATTGGAACAAGTTGTAAGAAATCAATAAAAGATAAGGATTTTATATCTTGAAATCGAAGAAGAACAATCGGCTTACCTCTGTTTTCGTTGATAAAGACGTTCTTGAACTGTTCAATTTCATCTTCGTCAAAGGATCGGATCTTTAAACTTTTAGAAGTTGTCATTTTAACCTTTATGATTTAAAAAATCCTATTGGATTTGAACTGATTCGTTCCAAGAATTCCAATAAAAGATTCGATGAAGGATTTTCTTTGTAAAGCCTTAAAAGGAATATTTTCCGGACTCTAAAACTCTCGATCCCAAATCAGATATTCTACAAAGCCCGGAACCAGTGTTCTGGATCACTACCTCACCTATGATCGAAACTTTTTGATCAAATAACACTTCTCCCTGAACGATGAGAGAAGTGCAACGCACCAAAGAAGGAATCTCCGGAAAAAGTCGATTGAAGTCTTGGACTTTCTTGTAGTGTTTTTCATCCAAGGTAATTAATACTTCGCCTAACCCCGATTCTTTCCTTGCGTCGGACATCGTAATCGAGTAGTTTTCCCAAAGATGATATGCGTCGGATCTCCGAGCAAGATAATCCTCACATTTTTTTACAGGAGTGAATCGATCTCTGGGAATAATGATTCCTTTGATCTTATTAAAATTTCGGATCGCAGAGCCCATTGCGGTTTCAAGCTGGAGAACGTCTTTTCCTTCAATTGTTTTCGGATTTACGATCAGAGAAAGTTCAAAATTGCCTTGAAGAATTTTTTCCCTAAGAGCAATTAAATCAATCCAAAGGTTGTTAGTCGAAAAAGTTCTAAATTTGCCCAAACCTTCAAACTCGTGTATGTGTTCTTGAGGAACCTGAGCCGTTTCGAGAAGTTGGTAACTCTCCAATTTTCCATGAACGATCTTTTTGTAGATCGCCCCGCCTTTTTTGTCGGCAAGAGTCTTCGGAGTCATTTCCATACAGAATTCCAATTTTTCTTTCAACATATAAGAAAGAATTCCAGGGTGTACAGTAGCCCCTAAATTATCCCCGTTAGATACGAACGCAACTTTATATCCACTTGCAATGAGAGTATCCAAAAATCCAGTCTCCAAAAGAGAAATCCAGATATCTCCGTGGCCGGGAGGACACCATTCATCGTCGGGATTTTTGCACACAATCGGCGTTAGATTTTCTTTTAAAAGACGAGGTACTTTATGTTGTAAGAAAGAAGTCGGGAATTTTTGTCGGAACCCGATTCTTTTCAGTTCCGTCTGACTTTCACTTTGTGTATTGAAACTGTCCATCAGAATCAAAGGAACAGACACATTATATTTCTTTTGAATGAATTCGGATTGTTTGGCGACAATTTCTAAAAAGGACATCCCGTCTTTCAATTCAATCAAGGACTTAGGACCAGAAAGCCCCATCGAAGTTCCGAGTCCTCCGTTTAGTTTGATAACAACCAGATTCTTAAGAATTGACGGATCTGGGAGATTCTCTTTTTCAATTTGTTCGAGAGCGATCTCGTCCGTAACCGGGTCCAGATCGCCTACTTCCTCCCAGCGAACAATTCCAGTTTCCCCATTTCGAACCAGATCCGTCTTTTTCAAAAAATCCTGTATGAAAGCGGAAGACAAACCTTCGGCAGCCATTTTGTTTTGGATTAGTTCATCTGCCCCTAATTTCATCGAATCCATCGAATCACCGATCTGCTATTGTATTGTTCGTCAAACTCAGTAAACTCAATCAAGAATTTCTCGGATGGGTTCGAAGGTTCGTAAAAAAGTTTCGCTCTTACTTCTTTTCCTTTACCAGGAATCGCCTTAGGGACTTCTTCGTTTTCCGAATACAAAGGAAGAAAAACGAGATACGTATAGATATAAACGATAGTTTTCGGAGTTTTTTTATAAACCAAAACTCCCTTACCCGTCAAATCATGTTTTAAAATTTTCGTATAAGGAACTGGGAACGACTTTCTCCAGGTTTCCTTGAAATTTTTCTCCATACCGAAATGTGTCGGAATATTTGAATAGACAACGGAAGGTAAAATGAAAAAAATCCATAGGAAAAGAATCAGCTTCTTTGTTTTCATGAAAGACTCTGACAGTCTTATCTTTTTACTCCATAACTTCAAGCCATTCTCATGAAAAAAATCATATCTACTCTTAGAACGTTTCTTTATTTTCTTTCTGAGATTTTAGAATTCATATTTTCTTTAATTTCTTCGTTATTCCCCTCAAGTGCAGATCCAAGTCTTTCCAGAGGAGATATTTATATCGTAACTGGTTATCTTTCGGGAACTTTGTTTTATTCCAAGTTGTGCAAGGCTTTAAAATCAAAGGGGTATCAGCCTAAAATTTTGAGAATTCCTCCTTTTTTATTTAACACGAAAAAAGCCGTGGAAATTCTCGCAAAACAG
The DNA here is from genome assembly GCF_000306675.2 of Leptospira mayottensis 200901116. Lineage (NCBI taxonomy): Bacteria > Pseudomonadati > Spirochaetota > Leptospiria > Leptospirales > Leptospiraceae > Leptospira > Leptospira mayottensis. The sequence goes on along the minus strand of NZ_CP024872.1, from coordinate 139,125 downwards.
ATGGATCAAATTCCCTCTAAATCCGTTTTACTCGCCCACAATACAGGCGGACTTTTGACTTTGTTGCTTCCGGATCGAAGCCGTCAAAAAATCCGAGGGCTCGTAACTTTAGGAACTCCGTTTCGAGGAAGTTATTTATTTTCCTTTTTTCCCTTAAGCAGTCTACGTTACGGCTCCGAGTATTTGAAAGAACTCTTTAAAACTTTTTTATTCATGGACCGCTTTCATCCTCTTTCACCTTTAAAAGAATTTATCTTTCTTCCAGCTTCTTCTTCCGTTTACGGCGAAGGAAGAGATCTTTGGTTCGATATTCCAGGAAATTACAACCAAGTTCGCAAAGCTGAAAATATTCGAACAATTTTGGAATTTCTTTCGTTCCATTATCCGAGCGCGGCTACGCAGGAATTCGAAAAGCAAACGATACCTATAACAAAAGCTCAGTTACAAATATTTCAACCCGAAACTTCAAAAGAAAATTTCTCGGCAAAGAAAAAATCAGTGAAAGAGCGCGATTCGAAGTCAAAATCGCCCGTTAAAAAAAATGTTACGACAAAAAATCAAAAGACTCCCAAAAGGAAAACAAAGTCCATCGTGAATCCACAGGTTGTCCGCTCCAAAGCGAAAAATGTGTCTAAGAAAAAACCGATTTCGGTTTTCGGCAAAAACAAATCGGCAGCGAAAAAGAATAAACGTTAGGCGAAATATAGAAAGAATAGATTTCGAACGTTGTCTGTTGCATCACGAAAAGATCCGAGTTCATCGTTTCTGAAGATTGCTGGAATCCGCACGTTTCAAATGACGAATGGTTAGAACTTTACATAGATAAAACGCAAGTGTTCCGACAAAGATCTTTTGAAAAGTAGATTTTATGATAAAAGAAGTCCTCACTAAAGCGTCTCGCCTTTTATGGATCACTCGTTACCTCCGCCCAAAATCAGGGAACTAAAGCGAAGGTTTTTCCTGTGAGTCTTAAGGAGCCGTAATAATAGAACGGTACTGACTGTAAAGAGTATCGTCCGAATCAAAGACGGATTCTGATAAGGCGAGAATTTCTCCCGACTGAAGAGATACGACTCTCAGTTGAAGTAAAAACGTCTGGTCGTTGAATTGAACTACTCCCAAAAGCAGAAGATCCGTTCCCGATAATTTCCCGATTTCCAGATTCTGATCGGAAAGCACCAATCCGGACTTTTGAAAACTTTGTTCGTTGATGAGTCGCCCCAATTGGGACTTTTCCACAAGTACAATCTTTTCCGGATCATACATCTGCGGCAGAAGTTGAGAGGAAATCGTGGTTCCTAAAATGGTAACCAAGCCGTTTTCATTTAATAAAGGGAGAACGGCAAGTTTTAACGCGCCTTTTTTTTCGGGAAAATAAGTTTGTCGGTTAACGTTGATCTGTTTTTTCAACGCGATAGAAACTTCCTGCAAAACCACGCCTAAAGGTTTCGGAAGACTCTTTTTCGAAGAACGTCCCGCGACCGCACAATCCGTGAGCAATAACAAAATAAATAATATTATAAAAATAAAATGTTTCATTTAGAAATACTTAATCGTTGCATCAGAATATCCAAAGCTACTATTGAAAAGCGGAATCGATTTCCCAGATCGAAAGATATTTTGAATCTCGGGAAAAGAAAGTTTTCCTGATTTATCTTCGTAATACGTTAGATACGGTTGAAGATTCCATTCTTTCATTACCACATTCGGTTCGAATTCGGCGGGCTCGGAACGAATCGCGAAAAAAGCTCCGGAACAAGCCAAAATCGAAAAGATAAAGGCTTTAGATTTCCGAAGCCTAAAAATCACATCAATCCCTTAAGAACTCGGAATAAGTCTGCAGTTACAATAAACGTACCGATACTACTGCCTATTTGAGGAAGTATAAACACGAGAAAGATACGAATCACGTTATTCTTCCAATATCCTTTCCAGTGTTCCGAATCCTGAGCGATTTTTTCGAAGTCCTCAACGAGGGGTTTGCGTAACCAAGATTCGCATAACGCGGCAATCCAACCCGGTTTGATAATCGGATTAAAATTACCTATGGGAGCGGCAAGAAACGCAAGGACCACGGATAGAGGGTGCGCAAGAGAAATAATAGCACCTAATGCGGCAAGTCCGCCTTTGACTAAAATCCAACGAAGAACTAATTCCTGACCTTGTTGTCTGCCTCCGAAATAGAAAACAGTCAGAATGAGACCGAAAAAAATCCCGGGAATCAAAAGACCTTTCCAACGGTCCAGAGCCACTTTTCGAGGTAAATGATCTAGACTGGAAATATCTCTCTCTTCCCAGACGTGATTCATGATGCCTTGCAAGTGACCTGCGCCGACTACGGCAAAAATTTTTTTCCCTTCCTTTGCGGTGTCTCGAATCTTTTGAGCGAGGTAGGAATCCCTTTCGTCGATGATTACGTTCTTAATCGACTCATAGCGTTTCGGAAGTTGGGAAAAAAGATCCTTGAGAACATCTTCCGATTTCATCTCTTCAATTTTTTCCTCGGAGACATCTTCTTTCACGAAAAGGGAAGCCAGTAGCGCCGAAAGAAGAAACATACGATTGAAAATTCCGATGTTCCACCAGGCTCTTTTGAGAGTCGTTGAAATTTCCCGGTCGATTGGAACGATTTTAGCGCCGATTTTTTCACCTTCGCTAATTGCCATTCTCATCTCATCCCCTGGGCGAATGGAGCCTTTACCGAGTTTTTTTTGGAATGCGGAGAGAATAAGGCTTGAAAGGAGAAGATACATTTTTCTTTCTTTAAAAACTTTGAATATATCTAATTTTTTCCAGTGTTCGTTATCTTTAAGGGAACGCATTCTGGAATTACAAAGTTCAACACATACCGTGTCCGGTTTTTCTTTCCGGATGATTTTTTGAACCTCGTCTATACTTTTTTGACTGATATGCGCAGTCCCAAGAATCGTTACAATCGTCTTGCCCAGTTTAAACGTTTCAATCGGTTCCGAGCCGAAGACTTTTTTTTTGTGTTCGGATTTTACCTTACTTTTAAGTGCCGCTTTTACCATTCCAAAGGCAGTATATGAAATCAAGATCCGAGAGTAAAATGAAATTCTGCCGTTTTTAGATTCAAAGGCACCTACTTCTTCAAATTGTTTCAAAAAAGTATTGAAGAATTCGAGAGCTTCCTATAATGTCTTGTTACACTTTTATAACTAAAATGATCGGGATAACGGGATACAAATGCTGACAAAAGGATTAAAAGTAGTCAACGTAGGAATCGCCGATATGCAGGGAGCACAGTCTCCCGAAATTTTGAGAACCACTTTGGGTTCCTGCATCGGGGTGGTATTTTACGCTCCCGACAAAAAGATAGGAGCAATGGCTCACTTTATGCTCTCCAAAGACCCAAGCGGAAAAGATTCACAAAAGAATCCTTTCAAATACGCAGAGACTGCAATTCCTCTCTTGATCAAAAAAATGAGCGAAATGGGCTGTAACCACGGAGAATATTCGGTAAGACTCTTCGGAGGTGCCTCCATGTTCAAAGGAGTTCAATCCAGTTTTTTACAAAACATCGGAGAACAAAACATCCTTATCGCCAGAACTATTTTGGAACAAAGTAAAATTCCTTTAATCTTAGAGGATGTCGGAGGAAACGACGGTAGAACTATCAGCTTGTATTTGGATGACGGCCGGGTTCTTTTAAAAAAAGGCGGGTTTGAAAAGTATCTCTACAAGGTCAGGTAAGAAAAGATGAAAGAAAAAATAGACCAACTTTTTTTAAACGACGCTCAACTTCCTAGAATTTCATCCGTAGTTACGAAAGTAATGCAAATGGTGCAAAAACAAGATGTAGCGATTCCGGACCTAGCAAAGGAAATTTCACACGATCCGGGTCTAACGGCCGATGTGATTAAACTTTCCAATTCGGCTTACTATCGAGCAGCAAAACCAATCAAAACCGTACAAGAATCTCTGATGACTTTAGGAATTAAAACGGTAAAAGATATCATTCTACTAACCGCGGCGAGAGGAATTCTTAAAAAAGATCTGAAAGGTTATCAGATAGAAGCGGAAGACAACTGGATTCATTCTCTCACGGTAGCGGAACTTTCCAAAAGAATCTGTGAACAGAAAAAGCTCAAAATCGGATTGGACCTCGCGTTTACCGGTGGCCTTTTACACAATATAGGCAAAGTGATTCTTACCGACTTTTTTCCCGCCGTGATCGCCAATCTTAGGGAAGAATTAAAAACTCATTCCGTTTCGTTCGAAGAATTAGAAAGAAAACATTTCGGATATTCCCATGAAGAAGTGGGTGAGAAATTATTAGAAAAATGGAATTTTCCAAAAGAATTGATTCACGTAGCACGAAACTACAGCCAACCCGAAAATGAAAAAGAATTTCAGGAATTGGTATCCGTGGTTCATGTAGCTCATTCGATTTCCATAGCAGCGGGAGTGGGAATTGACATCGCGGGCTTATCCACCCCAATTTCCAATAAGGCTTTGCAAATTATAGGAATCACCGACTCTGACGTACAAATGTACTATACGGTCCTTCCTGAAATACAGAAGCACATCCGCGAGTTGATTCAGGCTTGAGAAAAAATTTTGCTCTGATCGGTCCAAGAGGGGTCGGAAAATCCAAAATTTCTCGCAAACTTTCTAAAATAACAGAAATGCCCGTAGTATCTACGGACATGATCGCGGTTTACGAGATGGGAGGGATTTCCATTCCGGAATTCATTCAAGAAAATGAAGGAGATTGGAGAACTTTTCGAGATCTAGAGTTCCAAATCTTAGTAAAACTCAAAACTTCCAGAGGAATTATCTTAGATTGCGGAGGCGGTATTTTATTTGATTTGGATGCCAAAGGAAAAGAGATCCCTAGTAATCGCAAAATTGATCTTTTAAAGTCCATTGCGGTCGTTTTTGGCCTCTCTAAGCCCACGGACGCTTTAGTGGAAAAGATTCAAAGCGACCCTACTCGTCCCCCACTCAGTGCAATTAACTCCTATCGGAACGTATTAGAGAACCGATTGCCCCATTATCGAAGTGTTTCGGATTATTACCTTGAAATAGATGATTTGAAGGTGGAAGAGGTTTGTTCTAGAATTCTGCGCAAAATCGAATATTGAATTGACACATTTTGGCGATATTTGGTTCCCTTTTTTCAAAGCTTTTAGAAAAAGAATATCAAAATCATATAAAAGCAACTAACGAGTCTCATTACTAAATTAGCAGGGAAGAAAGATGGCAGAATTGGACGTTCCAAAAAAGAACAAACACTCGATTGAAAGACTAATAAAGATTATCCGCCAGAGAAATTATAAAAAAGCTACGGCTTATACTTACATGAAATATAACTTAGATTTTCTTCATTTTGCGGACAAGCCTGCGGAAAGGATCACTGTGAAAGATTTAAATCGTTATATGGATCACTTAAGAAAGAGAAAAGTATCTTCTTCTACCATTCAGATCAACGTAAGTTCTTTGAAAATGTTTTTCGAAGACGTAATGAAAATGAATTTATTCCAGGATTTTCAAAGGCCCGTACGGGAATATAACAATCCGAACGCAATCACTTATAAAGAAATGCAGAGTATTTTAAAAACTGCATCATCTAACGCAAAACATGAGTTGATGTGCGGTCTGGTGTATTTTGGAGGCCTTCGCGTCGGTGAATTGATTACTCTTAGATGGGCTCATTTGGATACAAAAAGGAAATCGATTCACATCAAAGTTCCGATTCTTTCCCAATCTAGAACTGTAGAAATCCCTGCGGAATTAGGGACTCTGATCAAGAGGTATGAAAGAGAAGTTATCTCTTCTTCGAACGCATATCTGTTCCCGGGAAAAAGTTTAGGATCTCATACGACATCTAGAAACGTGGAAAGGATCATTTCCGAAATAGGCAGGAACTCCGGAATTTCAAGTCCAATAACCGTTTTTACTCTCAGACATAGTAGAGCCCTACATTTGATCGCCGACGGTTCGTCCTTGAACCACGTGAAGGATTTTCTAGGACATAAAACTCTGGCAAGCACCGAGTCTTATTTACCGGTAAAGAGAAATCTAAGATCGTCAGTCAGGGAAAAATCAAGACAGGATGCCCTTAAAAATATTCGTAAAAAGTTCAGGACTAGTTAAACTCTAAATTCATTTTAAAAAAGGTTTTGAATTTTCCGATGTCGTTTTTTGTAAGATGTGTATCTAAAAACCTGAAGAGAAATAGCAATTGCTAAATCGCCAATAGCAAAATGTAGTATTACGTCTCTTTTTGAGAAGTTTATAGATTTTTAAACCGTCTTTTTATCGTTAACTAGCTAGGAGTTCCTACTTCTAAAGGTTTGGGGACAAGTTCTAAAAACAAGCAAACGAAAATTAAAATCCGAACATAGAAAGAATCCGGAGAGAATTTAGTCTTTGGTATAAACGAATTGTTTTTTTAGACCTTTTTTTCGGAGAATTGGACCCAAGATTGCGGCGGTTGCAGGAAATACATTTCCGATCTTTGCAAGAATACCACGACTACTAGGAACCAAAATTTCAAGCGGCCTTTTGGTAAGAACCTTACCAAGAATGATTTTAGAAACCTCTTCCACCGTTAAAATTCTACCCCCGGAAAAAGTCATCGAAGCCTGTTTATAATCCTTCTGTAGATCCAGCATCGGAGTTTTGATCGCGTCAGGACAAACAACCGTAACATAAACATTTTTTTCTTTCAATTCCTGAGCGATCGCAAGGGAAAAACCTCTCACCGCAAACTTAGAGGTAGAATACAAGGAAATTCCAGAAATTGGAGCGACTCCCGCTAAGGACGCGATATTTACGATATGCCCCGCTCCTGCCGCTACCATTCTGGTTGCGGCCTCCCTCGTTCCGTACATAACTCCCTTTGTATTGATATCGATATGCCGATCGATATGATTGGAAGAGACTTCATAAATATAACCGGGCAATAAATAACCTGCAACATTGAGAAGTACATCAATCTTACTCCATTTTTTGATCGCAAGATCCATTACTTTTTTCCAATCGTCAGGAGAAGTTACGTCGAGTTTAGAAACAAGCACCCGATTTTTTTCATTTTTCCAGGGAATTGCGAATTTTTTGAGTTCCTTCTCATTGACGTCCGTGATTAGAATCGAATGCCCGGCGGCAAAAGCTTCTTCTGCTAACTTTTTTCCAAGGCCGCCCGCGCAACCTGTGATGAATAAAATCACTTTTTTATTTCCTTTAGATCACCGGAGAACCAAAAGACAATCTTCCGAAACTAAAGGTAGGGGTCGTTCCTGGAAACAACCAGTAACTTGTCATCTCTGAAGAAGGCATAACGTTGTAAAAGTCCGAATTCCTGGAAGAAATTCCCGCCATTTCTTTTTCCTGAACCATGGAAATATACTGTTCCAATCCGCTCTCAAGTGTATTTCCGTTTAGGATAACTTCCATACCGGTCGCCTTTGCGTATTTTTTCACTCCTGGAATCCGGGACTTTAACGGAGAATAACTATCTGCACTAACCCCGTTTTCGCTCGAAACAAAAATCCCCTCGGAAGTATGGGCCACAAGAGAATGATTTCCTGAAGTATGTCCCGGAGTACGTATTAAAGCAACTCCTTGTCCCAACGAGACGTCTCCGTCCAAGATCCGAATTCGATCACTTGCAACTCCTCCGGTTCCATTCGGACAATACCAATCCGCTTGAGGAGGAAGAAGTCCCTGAACCGAATCCCATTCTTGTCTCATTACCAAAAGTTTTGCGTTCGGAAAGTAGCCTTTTTCTCCATTCGCCCCCAACCACTTACGGATATCCTGTGTATGAAGGTGATCATAAGAAATATAGTCGACTTTTTCGGGAGAAATCCCCGCATCTTTCAGACACTCTTCCACTGTGTTTAAAATCGGTGCGATGATCTTTTTTCCAATGGATTGAAACGGTCCGAAAGATTCAGAAAGTCTTTTGAAAAACGGGGTTTCCGTATTTCCATCCAAATCGGAAGGAGAAAATAAAAGCGTTTTGATTCCATCCGGAGTTTTATACTGGATGATGAATAATCGATTGAGAATATGCATGTACGGAGTTGGAAGACTATAAGCATTTAAAAGCGCATAACGCGTAGGATAAGGAACCCTGATTAAATCGTAAGACCTGTAAAAAATCACTTGAGGACCGGAGAGCATCTTCTCCCTAAATTTACGAGCCCTTCTTCGAACGTCTTCTAGACGATCTACCGGATGAGGCAGATCTCTAGCACCTAAAAAATCGTTGATGGATCGAATCGAAGAGTCCTTCTTCATCTTGGAAATCCCTTTTACTGTGGATGTTTTTTTTGCCATATTTTTTAATCCCCTGAGATGTTTTAGATTATATTTCCTATTTTCATTTTCGAAGGTGAATGGAAATCAAAACGGTTTGTAAATTGCGACATACACTACAAGAAGGCCAAGAAGGGGAAATCCGAACCAAAACATTTTTCCCAAGGAGGGTTTTTTATAAACCACTGTCAAAAGTCCGCCGTATGCCAGCCAGATCGCAAATTTTGCAATCACCCAACCCGGCCAAGACCAAATGACCCCAAGTCTTGCCAACATCCCAAATCCGCCTAACAAAATTAAAAAGAGACCGATTCCATGTGTAATCGCTACGATTTTACGATTGGAAAATTCTTTCGTACCCCCATTCAAAACATGAAGCGTAACCCCTCCAAGCGCGGTAAACAATAGAAGAATTCCAAAAATATGAATCATTTTATAGACTGTATAAGAGATCATAGGCCAGTTTTTTCCTCATTCCAAATTGATAGTTCAAAAAATTGCTGTTTTATTTTCCGAAACACGACCGACAACTCAATATAAAGAAAACTTTACACTGCCGTATAATATAGGGAATTTTATAGTGAACTCTGAATGCCGTTTTTCCCCGATGGATTTTTAAAGACAATCTCCAAATATTTCGACAATAGTCGAATCCCTTAAAAGAGCCGCATCACGGAATCCAATCTTTAAGAAAGAACAGACTTTGGCAACGATTGTTTATAGTCAGAGCCTGCCGTAAGACCACATTCATAATCTTTGTTCCGACAAATACTTTGCTAAAAAAACGCTTGAAACCGGACTTTCCAAGTCCGTTCTTGGTTAGGATTCTCGAAAAATTATCCTCTTTTGAAAAATAAATTTTCAACCACGGCTTTAAAATTTTGAAATAGCCCTTCCAAAAAGATTCCGAAAACTTGGGACTCAACCTTTCCTACGAACGCGACACATACTCCAAAGTGAAAATGAGTCTGAGTCCGCTAACGTTGTTTTCCAGTTTAAGCGGAGAAAGTGTGCCCCGATCATCTGTAAATTTGGCCTTTTTACCTTTCTTGATGTCCGGTTCACTCGCATTGAGTCTTATCCAAGACGTTCGATCGCAAATCTCAATCGCTGCATCGCTCGCTATTAAACGAATCGTTTACTTTTCCAGAAAGTGTTGAACCCGATCTAAAAATTGTATTCCTTTTAAGTACAAACCGCCTTTAAATCTTTCATACTATTTCGAAAAGCAGTTGCATCTCATTTGAATTCGATATTCTTACTTCCGGAGGGAATTTGAATGTCGGATTCAATGTTAGGAACAAATCTACCCACGATTAGTTTGGAAAGTACGGAAGGTAAAAGCATCAAACTTCCGGAAGATATTGTTGGTTCTTGGACTCTTCTCTATTTTTATCCTAAAGATGATACTCCGGGCTGTACTAAACAAGCCTGTAGTTACCGGGATAATATTGAAGAATTCAAAAAAATCGGAGCTAAAGTTTACGGAGTAAGTCTGGATCATTTAGACTCCCACAAAAATTTTATTCAAAAATATTCTTTGAATTTCCCGCTTTTGTCCGATCCGGATCACAAACTCAGCGAAGCCTTGGGAGTTTATGGCGATCAGGAATGGAAAGGTAAGATTTTCAAAGGACTTTCTAGAGACTCTTTTTTAATTTCTCCAAATGGAAAGATTCAAAAGGTTTGGAGAAAAGTTGACCCGACGACTACGGTGGAAGAAACTCTCCAAGAGATTTCCAAAGTCAGCGGTACATGATTGTCTAAACTTCACTTTTCTATTCAAGAATATCAACTTACGGGACATTATCTTCAAGTGGATTTGGAGATAATGTCCCCCCGAAAAGAAATAATCCTTTCCCTTCCCGTTTGGTCCCCTGGGTCCTATATGATTCGGGATTATTCTAAACATATTCATAAACTCGAAGTCTTTGCTTTAGGGAAAAATAGGAAACGTCCAGAAGTTTCACAAATTGGTTTAGATTCCTGGAGCGTTTACTGCGAAGGGAAACCGTTTAGAATACGTTATGTGGTTTATGGTTATGATTATTCAGTTCGTTCTAATTATTTTACAACCGAGTTTTGCCTTTTGCACCCACCCGCCCTGTTCTTATATCCGAAAGACGAAAAAGTTTCCGAAATTACATTAGAGATTTCGAATTCTCTTCCCTTTGAATTCTGTCACTCGGGTATAGATGGCAAAGGGAAAAAACGTTTTTCCAAAAATCTAGACGAGTTCTTGGATGCCCCCATTCTTTTATCCAACCGCGCGGCCGTTTCCTTTCGTGCGGGAGAATGTGTTCATGAAATCGTACTCGAAGGAGAATTATCCAAATCTGTTCAGAAAACTCTGATCCCGGATTTACAAAAGATTACTGAAGAACAAATCCGTTCTTTAGGCGGTTCACCGAATAACCGTTATCTATTTATTTTGATTTTATCAGAAGGGGCTTACGGAGGTTTAGAACATCTCAATTCTTCGGTAAATATGTACGATCCTTTGAAGGCAATTTCAAAAGACGGATATCTAAAACTTTTGGAACTTTTGTCCCACGAATACTTTCATCTCTGGAACGTAAAGCGCATCCGACCGATCGCATTAGGCCCTTTCAATTACCAAAAGCCGAGTTTAACAAGAGAACTATGGATAGCGGAAGGAATCACTTCTTTTTATGACGCATATTTTTTAGTCAAAACCAAACATCTCAATGCGGATTTGTATCTTGCGAAAGTAATGGAAGATTTACTGAGTTTGGAAAAATCGGAAGGCGAATCTTGGATGAGTCTTGAAGATTCTTCGTTTACGGCTTGGACCAAATTCTACAATCGCCCGCACGATCCGAACGCAAATAATACGGGAATTTCCTACTACATCAAAGGAAGTATTTTGGCTTTGGCTATGAATCTTCACCTTTTGTCCGAATCTTCAGGCGATCATTCTCTTTTAGATGTGATGAACGAAATTTATCAAACCTTCCATTTAGTAAAAAATCGGGGTTTTACAAAAATCGAGTTCTTTGAAGCGGCAAAAAAATGTACAGGGATCGATCTAAAATCGGAATTCGGCGATTATCTTGACAAACCAATTCCGGTTCCAATTGAAAAATATTTTCACAAAATCGGTGTTAAGCGATCGGATTCGAATCCGGAAGCGGAACTCGGTTTCGGAACCAGGGAAGAAAAAGGAAATCTCGTCATCCATAAGATCGACTGGAAATTTTTAGATCCTTCTGTGGACCTGAGTCAAGGAGACGAGTGGATTGCATTGAACGGAACTCGGATTCACTCCGGAAATCGAAAGAATCTTTTGAAACAATTTAGGGCGGGCGAAAAAATAGAACTTTTGATCGCAAGAAAAGGTAAAATCCTCAAAAGGAAAATGAAACTTTCCAAACGATTTCAAACGAGCCAATTTAAATTCGAAGAACACATATCCGAGAATCAAAGAAAGTTACGCAATCTTTTTTTCGGAATAAAGTAACATAACGAAAATTCAATATATTAAAATATTCTAAATTTAGAATTTTTCATACCGCAGTGATTCCGCCATCAACGGCCCAGTTTGCGCCGTTGATATAAGAAGAGTTTTCGTTTAACATAAAAGTAACGACCCTTGCGATTTCGTAAGGATACGCAATTTTTCCGGACGGGGTCATTTTAATGATTTTTTGTCTATGATCGGAAACTTGATCCTCCTGAATTCCCATCGACGTTTCCATATAACCCGGACTGACCGCATTCGCAGTAATTCCGAAAGGCCCCCATTCATCTGCAAGAGATTTTACAAAACCGATCAAAGCGTGTTTTGATGAGGAATATGCAACCGAATTTGCGGAGCCGATCAGCGATAAAGAAGAAGCGATAAATACCAATCTTCCTAATTGCAAATTTTTGAATATAGGTAAAAGAAACTTCGCAATTTGAAAAGAAGAACGTATATTTATCGAAAAAATACGATCCCATTCTTCCAGACTGACTTGGGTGATTTTATGATAAGGCCCTCCATATCCGGCACAGTGGACAAAACCGTACGGAATCTGATTTTGGGTAGAAATCGTATTTTCCCATTTAGAGAGCGAGGAAATAAGTTCTTCGTCTTTTGTAAGATCCGTATTCAGGAAAAGTTCTCCCGACAAAATTTTCTTCGGAACCTGAATATCTAAATTGGTCACGGAATAACCTTCGAATACAAGAGATTCAGCGACGGCTCTTCCTAAACCTCCACTTCCTCCGGTAAGAATCACATTTCTTTTTTTGTTCGTTTCTTGATTTTTCGGAGACAATCTATAACCTCATAACAGGCAACTTATTATTCTCTATTTCTAGATGACAGAGGAAGACACAAGGATTCTTTTGTTTCTCATGGAAAAACTTTTGGAAAGAGTCAATCACATCCTAGAAGCCCTTCCTTATATCACCAAATATTCAGGCAAGACGGTTGTGATCAAATACGGCGGAGCCGCGATGGCTAAGGCCGATCTCAAAGAATCTTTTGCTAAAGACATCGTCCTTTTAAAGTATGTAGGCATTCATCCCGTAATCGTTCACGGAGGAGGACCCGAAATCAACCGCCTCTTAGATAGTTTGAAAATTCCAACTGAATTCGTTCACGGACATAGGATTACCGACACTCAGACAATGGAAATTGTGGAAATGGTTCTTACCGGTAAGGTAAATAAACAAATCGTTTCTATGATCAATTCTCAAGGAGGAAAAGCGGTCGGAATTTCCGGCAAGGACGGTAATCTCGCAAAAGCAGTCAAAGCTCCGATAGAAATCGAATTGGAAGGAAAGGAAAAACAGCTCTTCGATGTGGGGCTTGTAGGAAGAATCGAATCCATAAATCCGGAAATTCTTCATAACCTCCAAAAGGAAGGGTTCATTCCGGTCATCTCTCCAGTAGCGGAAAGTATAGAAGGAAACAGTCTAAACATCAACGCGGATACTTTCGCCGGTGAAATCGCGGGTGCTCTCAAAGCGGAAAAACTTATTCTTCTTACCGACACGGAAGGAATTTTGATCGACGGAAAATTAGCGACCGGCCTTAACCGAGGTAAAGTGAAGGAATACATTCGGAAGGGAGAAATTTCAGGCGGAATGATTCCTAAGGTAGAATGTTGTCTGGCAGCGATTGATCAAGGAGTGCATAGAACTCATATCATTGACGGAAGAGTTTCTCATTCCATCTTGATTGAAATTTTCACGAACCAAGGCATCGGTTCTTTAATTGAATCATGATTTGTCTTGCTCTTTTTCGAAAAAGATACATTCGTGGGTTCGATTAACGCTATTTTTCATTTGTTTCGTTTTCCTCAAAGTTTTCGATTCGTTGAAACTCCTTGACAAGGAAAACTTTCCCGTGTTCAATGATTGAATTCTTTCTACAAAAAAATCCCAACACCCCTTTATGAGTGAAAGGCAGTTATCCTTATCTTTAATTTCCAACATTACGGCGAAAATTAACTCGACCGACAACCTGGAAGAACTTCTTAACATCATCATAGAAACCACAAAAGACGTCCTTAACACAGAAGGTTGTTCCCTACTTTTGTATGATCAAAACGAAGATTGTCTCGTTTTCAACATTGCTAAAGGCACAAAAGGAGAATCCCTTACGGAACTGAAAGTTCCAAGAGGAAAAGGGATTGCGGGAATGGTTCTAGAGACATTAGAACCCGTAATCGTGAACGACGCAAAAAACGATCCTCGAATTTATAGAAATATCGATGAGACCGTGGGGTTCGTTACCTACAACCTTATCTGTGTTCCGATGAGTACTCAAGGGGAAATCCAGGGTGTACTAGAGGCGGTCAATTCCCTAGAAAGAAAAGAATTT
>NZ_CP024872.1:97500-120000 GCF_000306675.2 Leptospira mayottensis 200901116 | reverse complement strand
CGGTATTAATGTTTCCAAAGACACTTCTTCGTCAAAAATTCGGATTCCCATAAAAGAAGGTTTATCGATTGTCGTAGCCGTCCAATCGATCTCTTCCCGATTTTCTCTGGCTTGTTCCAAGGAAATTAATTTTCTTTCCGCTCTCGTATTAAAATAATTCTCCCGAGCCGTCTTTTGATCTTCTTTGATCTTTTGAGCATACACCTCGTTTAAATCCGAATGTAAAAGTTGATTTACTACGTTTACAACCCTAGAAGCGTCCACTACATGTACTACGGGTGGATCATATACGGGTGCAATTTTTACCGCAGTGTGCGCGGAGCTCGTGGTCGCTCCTCCGATCAAAAGAGGGATTTCGAAACCGGTTCGTTTCATCTCGGAAGCCACATGTACCATCTCATCAAGCGAAGGAGTAATGAGTCCCGAAAGACCGATGATACTCACGTTATGTTTCTTTGCTTCTTCCAAAATTTTATCGGAAGGGACCATTACACCTAGATCAATCACTTCGTAGTTATTACATGCAAGAACAACCCCAACGATGTTCTTTCCTATATCGTGAACATCTCCTTTTACGGTCGCGATCAAAAATTTAGGGCGGGCGACCACATCCTCCGACCGATTTTTCTCTTCTTCCATAAAGGGAAGAAGATAGGCCACAGATTTTTTCATAACCCGAGCGCTTTTTACCACCTGGGGAAGAAACATCTTCCCAGCACCGAACAATTCTCCTACGATCTTCATTCCGTCCATTAGAGGACCTTCGATGACGGTTAATGGACGTTCGTACTTGAGCCTGGCTTCTTCCGTATCCTGATCAATATATTCCACGATTCCCTTGACAAGTGCGTGCGAAAGCCTCTCCTCGACCGAAGTCCCTTCTCTCCAAGCTTCCTCTTTCTTTTCGGATTTGTCTCCGGAGGATTTTACACTTTCGGCAAATTCGACGAGACGTTCGGTTGCGTCGGGTCTTCTATTTAAAATTACATCTTCAACATATTCTAATAGATCTTTCGGAATTTCTTCGTAGACCGCAAGCATTCCCGCGTTTACGATTGCCATGTCGAGCCCTGCTCGTATTGCGTGATATAAGAAAACAGAGTGCATTGCCTCTCTCACGGGATTGTTTCCTCTAAAGGAAAAAGATACGTTGGATAAACCTCCCGAAACCTTCGCACCCGGACAGAACTTTTTGATTTCACGAACAGCTTCTATAAAGTCCATTGCATAGTTATTATGTTCCTCGATCCCAGTCGCCACAGTCAGGATATTCGGATCAAAAATAATGTCAGTTGGACTAAAATTAGCCTTCGTTACGAGAAGGTCGTATGCCCTCTTGCAAATACGAACCTT
Organism: Leptospira mayottensis 200901116; assembly: GCF_000306675.2. Taxonomy (NCBI): domain Bacteria; kingdom Pseudomonadati; phylum Spirochaetota; class Leptospiria; order Leptospirales; family Leptospiraceae; genus Leptospira; species Leptospira mayottensis. The sequence goes on along the minus strand of NZ_CP024872.1, from coordinate 118,647 downwards.
CTCATCCTTGGTCGCGGCTTGTCCTTGTTCGTCGAATGCCATCACGATCGCGGAAGCTCCGTATCTTTGAATTTTACGAGCGTGTTCTAAGAATTTTTCCTCTCCTTCTTTGAGAGAGATGGAATTTACGATCGGTTTTCCCTGAATACATTTCAGACCTTCCTCCAGAACACTCCACTTGGAAGAATCGATCATAAACGGAACCTTTGCGATATCTGGTTCGCCCGCGATGAGATTCAGGAAATGTCTCATCGAAGCCTCGCCATCTAACAACGCTTCGTCGAAATTGATGTCGATGATATTCGCTCCTGCTTCCACTTGTTGCAACGCAACGGAAACTGCTTCTTCAAAATTCCCTTCGATGATAAGTTTTTTGAATTTAGGCGATCCGGTAACATTGGTTCTTTCCCCTACGAGTAAAAATCCTTTATCGGGGGTGACATTCAATGGTTCTAATCCAGAAAGTCTCGTGATCTCTTCGATCTGAGGAAGAACTCTTGGTTTTTTTTCTTGGACCGCCTTTGCGGCAGCGGCGATATGTTCGGGAGTCGTTCCGCAACATCCGCCCGCAATGTTCAACCAGCCGGAATTTGCAAACTCTTGAATATAAGTTCCAAATTCTTCCGGAGTCTGGTCGTAACCTCCGAACGCATTCGGTAAACCTGCATTCGGATAACAACTGATATAGCAGGAGGAAACTCTCGCAAGTTCTTCAATATAGGGACGCATTTCGTCCGCACCAAGCGCACAGTTGATTCCCACAGAAAGAGGATTGCAATGCACGATGGAGTTGTAGAACGCTTCTACCGTTTGTCCGGAAAGAGTTCTTCCCGAAGCGTCTGTGATCGTCACCGAAAGGCAAACCGGAATTCTTACTTGCAAATCCTCGAATACTTGTTCGATTGCAAAGATTGCCGCCTTTAGATTCAAAGTATCGATATTCGTTTCTGGAAGAAGCAGGTCCACCCCCGCTTCCACAAGAGCGCGCGCTTGTTCGTAAAAAGTCGCAACCAAATCGTCGAAAGTCACTGCACGAAACGCGGGATTGTTTACATCCGGAGAAAGGGTCGCAGTACGAGTCGTCGGCCCGATCGCACCGGCCAGAAAACAAGGCTGGTGGCGATTTGTTTTTTTAAACTTTTCAATCGCATTGCGGGCACATACAACCGCGGCCTTGTTCAAATCCGTGACGAGAAACTCCGTTTTATAATCACCTTGAGAAACCTGATTCGAACTGAACGTGTTCGTTTCAAGAATGTTCGCCCCGGCTTCCAAAAATTTCACGTGAATCGCTTCGATTACATCCGGTCTTGTTAAACAAAGAAGTTCGTTGTTCCCTTTGAGAGGATGTGGATGGTTCTTGAGAACTTCTCCTCTGAAATCGTCTTCGGTGAGAGGGTATCTTTGGATCATAGTTCCCATCGCCCCGTCTATGACTAAGATTTGTTTTTTGAGGAGCGCAAGCAATTCCTGGGATGAACGATTAGTATAGTTCTGAACTTTATAAGTCATAAGCAAACTTCTTTGATAATTCTAAAAAATAATATAACATTAAATTCTAATATTCCGAATTTACACATCCCTCTTTTTTGAGAGGAACTTTCACGTCTATAATAACGGGAGAATGCTTCGCTTTATGAACATTCTCCGCAATCCAACCATGCCAGATAGACGGAACTTCGTAATCCGGATAAATCGCTTCCACCGGACATTCCGGTCTGCATTTATTACAATCAATACAGACGGAAGGTTCGATATAAAGACAATCAGTTCCTTCTCGGAAAGCTTCCACAGGACAGACTGCTGCGCAGTATGTGTATTTGCAATTCCTGCACGGCTCAGTAACTACATAAGCCATTGTTTTTCAAGAAGACCGATTTTTTCCGGGACTTTAGCGTCCCGGAAAAGTCCGGATCAGTACCTGTAGTTCTCCGGTTTGAAAGGCCCGTTTAGAGGAACTCCCAGATAGTCAGCTTGTTTTTGGTTCAGTTTTGTTAAACGAACTCCCAACTGATCAAGGTGAAGAGCGGCCACTTTCTCATCCAAATGTTTCGGAAGTGTATAGACTCCGAGCTCATACTTATTGTTGTAAAGTTCGATCTGAGCCAGTACTTGGTTCGTGAAGGAACAGGACATTACGAAAGAAGGGTGACCGGTCGCACAACCTAAGTTTACAAGACGTCCCTCCGCAAGAACGATAATGGATTTACCGTCCGCAAAGGTGTATTTGTCCACTTGAGGTTTGATTTCCTTTTTGGTTACGCCCTTTTCTCCGTTCAGTCTAGACATTTGGATCTCGGTGTCGAAGTGTCCGATGTTACAGAGAATCGCCCCGTCTTTCATCGCTTTCATGTGTTCGAGAGTGATGATGTCGTCGTTTCCAGTTGCGGTTACTACGATGTCCACTTGTTCGATGATGTCTTCCACGCGAAGAACTTGATATCCTTCCATAGAAGCTTGAAGAGCGCAGATTGGATCGATTTCGGTTACAATCACTCTCGCACCGAAGTTACGAAGAGAAGCGGCGGATCCTTTACCTACGTCTCCAAAACCGCAAACGAGAGCCACTTTACCTGCGAGCATAACGTCGGTAGCTCTTTTGATTCCATCCGCGAGAGATTCGCGACATCCGTATAGGTTGTCAAACTTAGACTTGGTAACAGAATCGTTTACGTTGAACGCGGGGACTTTCAATTCTCCCTTTTTGAGTAATTTGTAAAGACTCTTGACACCTGTGGTCGTTTCTTCGGAAATACCGCGAATTTCGCTTAACAATTTAGGATACTTCTCATGAACGTAAGCAGTGAGGTCTCCTCCGTCATCAAGTATCATATTCGGTCCTTTATCTCCGAAGAAAAGGGTTTGTTCAATACACCACCAGTATTCTTCTTCGGTTTCTCCTTTCCATGCAAAAACGGGGACTCCGGCTTTAGCAATCGCAGCGGCAGCATGATCTTGGGTGGAGAAGATATTGCAAGAAGACCATCTCACTTCCGCTCCCAATTCCGTCAGGGTTTCGATCAGAACTGCGGTCTGAATTGTCATGTGAAGAGATCCGGCAATTCTTGCACCCGTTAAAGGTTTTTTACCTTTGTATTCCTGTCTTAACGCCATAAGACCCGGCATTTCTTTTTCCGCCAGGATAATCTCCTGCCTTCCCCATTCAGCTTGGGAAAGATCCTTTACTTTATAGCTTAAACCTTTTTCTTGTGTTGTTGCGGACATTTTAGTCCTCCTTTTTCTTTGCTTGAATGATCAAAATTTTGAAAACGTTACCCGTATCAAATTCCTCGTAAGAACCAACTCTAAAGCCGGAAAGTTCCAACCAATCCTGTAGAAGAGAATAATCAAATCCCAACCAAAGGTCGGAGAAGTTATCCCTCATAAACTCTTGATTGTGTTTTTTCAAATCCACAAGACAGAAGGTTCCGCCGGGTTTCAGAATTTTATAAATTTCGCGAATCACTGCAGGTGGGTTAGAAAGATGATGAAGCACCATAGAAGCGACGACCGCATCCGCTTCCTCTCTCGCGTAAGATGCTACGTTTTCCAAAGGAGAACAGATTAAGGATACATGAGCGTTTCCTGTAAATGCTACCTCCGCTTCTTCCACCATCTTAGGAGACGCGTCGATCCCGATTACCTGATCTGACTTCGTCAAAAGATAAGGGATCAAACCTCCAGGACCACATCCCAAATCGTAAATTAAGGAGGAAAAATCAGGTAAATAAGAAAGAATTTTTTTACGATAGATTGCAGGATCCAGCACATCCTTTTGAATCGATTCCCAGTCGTGAGCTACATTATTAAAATAGAATGTATTCTTTTGATCCCTTCTGGAAAGAATCTCGGAAATCTGCGCTTGATCCGTCGTTCGAAACGGTAAATCTTCTTTGTAGGAAAGAAGAAGTTCAGTGACCTCGGAAGAAAAAGCGGGGGCTTTTTTTTCCTCTATAATTCGGTAATATACCCAAGAACCTTCTCTTTCAGGAATCAAGAATCCCGCATCAGTTAAAATTTTAAGATGTCGAGAGACGCGAGACTGACCCATTTTTAAAACTTCTGTAATTTCTTGCACATTCAAAGGGGATAAAGAAAGAATATGAAGAATTCGGACTCTTGTTTCATCCGAAAGCGCTTTTAGAGCAGAAAGAATCTGCTTCGGACTATTACCGGAAACAATTTTGGCTTCCAAAAGCTCCATTAGGACTAAGATATCAAGATATCTTGATATCTGCAAGATTTTTTATGAGGGAGAAGGAAAAAGTTGGGAGAAGAATCGGTTTTTGGGTGGGAGAATTTCTCTGAGAAGGGTGATTTTTGTAAGAGCTCCTCCTGTTTGGTAGTAGGGGATTTCGTTAGCGTACTCCCACTCTTCTAAGATGGCAAAAAGGAGACAACGAGAAACACCTAACCCAAGAGCGAGGACTCCCAAAGTGACCCAATCCTTTTCGTTTGGACGAAAATTCATCTTTTTTAGTTTTAAACCTTTTCTCTGATAGCTTACTGCAGGGAAACTTCTTCCTAAAAATTTCTTTTCGAGCGCACATTTCTGATATTTCTTTAGGAGAAAACTCAATTCTTGATTCAATTTATTTGCCTTTAATTTTCTTAAGTGCACAATCTGCTCCGGAATAAGGAGAGTAACGGGTGTTCTTTTTTTTCGGAAGGTGATTTCTCTTTTCGAACTAATTTCTTCTTTTGATTCCATACCTGAACGGTTCTTTCAAGTGATTAAGAAGAATTGGTTAAATTTGAGTTTTGGAGACTTTTTTCAGGTCTCCTGAAAAATTTTCAACGGGGCAAGTCTGTGATTTTTTTAAGTTATAGAGTTCTTTAGGAATTTTGTAAGAGCTCCTACTCCAAAAGCCCCTTTTTTCTCAATACTCATCCTTTTTTGTAAGACCTCCTACAAATTTTCCTTGCATTCTAAAATGACCAGTCACTTTATTTTCTAAAAGATGAAACTCTCTCCTACCGCAGCAGAAACTAGAAAGAAAAAGATCCTCGAAACCGGAATTCATCTCCTCCGAAAAACCGGACCAAATGAAATCGGAATCCAAGAGATCGCGGACGCTTCTGGGATTCCCAAAGGATCTTTCTACAATTACTTCCCTTCCAAGGATCACTTTCTCTTGGAGGCCTTAGAAATATATACGAATGCCGCAATCCAATGGAACGAATCCGTCTTAGAAGAAGGGGGAAGAGGACTTTCTTCTCTCCATTTTCTCTACAAAAAAAAAGTAGATTTAGAAAAGAATTTCCTTCAAGAAGAACTCTCCTGTCTTATCAATGTCCTCTCTCAACATTCATCTTCTCAAAGGCCGGAACTGAGAAAAAGATTGAAATTGTCTCTTGAAACCATCTCAAGAGGAATCATTGAATCGCTTCAAGTTCCCGAATCTCAACCCCTTCTAAAACGCATTCAATATTTAGAATCTTCTTGGAGAGGTGCAATGCTCCTCTCCAGAGCAACGGGAGACGAATCCTATCTTGAGAATTTTTTATCCAATCTCAAAAAGAATGAATTTTAGGAAAAAAGAATGAAAATCGAAGAACCGACCCCGATTCGAAAAAACCACTCGACACAAATTACGATCCGTTGGGATGAATTGGATCCGAACCAACATGTAAACAATAAAAATTTCCAAGGTTACTTGGACGAGGCTAGAATGAGAGCAATGAGGGACTGGGGATTTTCCATGGAAAAACTAAAAACACAGGGTTTTGTACCGGTGATTCTTTCGATTCACCTCGATTTTAAACGCGAAATCAACTATCCGGAAACGATTACGGTTGAATCCGATCTTTTTATAAAAACACCCATTCGTGCGGTATTTGTACAAAGGATCATTTGTCAAAGCAGTCAAACTCTTTCTTGCAACGCGAGTACGGATTGGGTGATTCTCAATTCGAACTCAAAACGGCCCTTGAAATTTCTGGAAGCGATCGGTCTCGAACAGACAGTTTAAATTCCGTCGTTTCAAAAAAAATTTGTTTCCAAGATTCAAAGTAAAACATCAAGGTTTTCGATCTTAATTTTCAAGATATTCAGAAACGATTTTCCAATCGAGTTTTTGGGTAACGAAATTTCCCATCTAAAAACGCTTCATTTTTTGAATTTGTATTTTTTGCGAATCTGTTTGATCTTTCGACTCTTGTTGCTTGAATAAACTACGGCCCTTCAAAGGAGAATTGTAAAAACTTTTCGACGGACGAAATTCCCAAATTTTATACAGACAAACTGCTATAAAGGTCCGGAAAGTTTTGGGATTGGTTCTAAAAAAGAAAACCCTTAAGAATAAGGGCCAAATAGTTCTCACGACTAAGTTGGATGGCATTGAACTCATATTTTGTTTTTCGTTCGATATTTTAAACAGTCTTTAGAATTTCTGAAGAAACGGAATCAGTGAACTTATATTTTCCCAAATTGCATCGGGGCGAACATTCGAGTTTTGCAATATTCCATCCCGATATTTTCCAGTTTTTACGAGAACTCCCCGCATCCCACAAGCTTGTGCTCCACCTACATCCGAATCAAGATCGTCCCCGATCATAATCGTCTCAGACGCTTGCGTGGAAATCATTTTCAGAGCAGCTTTAAAAAACGCCGGAGAAGGTTTTCCTATGATCTCGGCTTTTACACCGGTCGCGTATTCTATTCCGGACACGAAAGCCCCCATATCTAACATCAACCCTTCTTTTGTCTGCCAATACTTCCCTTTATGAAGAGCGATCAACCTAGCTCCCTTTTTTACTTTTTGAAAGATATCATTTAAAATCCTATAATTCCATTCTTTTCCAATATCTCCGATTAACACGGCTTCCGGAATTTTCTGTTCGAAATCGATTCCTTCCAAATCTTTTTCGACTTCCTTTTGAATAACGAAAAAAGTTTTTGGATTTCCTGTTTCTCGAATGTATTCGCTGGCGGCTCGGGGAGAATTTAGAATTCTTTTTTCCTCTACTGGAATTTTGAGATCGTTTAGAAATTCGAAAATCCCATTTCTCGATTTTGTAGTCGTATTCGTTAAAAACAAATGAGGTATGTGATTCTCTTTTAAATAAGAAACCACCTCCCGTGCCCCAGGAAGAACAGAATCTCCGGTATACAATACCCCGTCCAAATCCAACAAAACACCTTGAACAGACGCTTGTATTCTTTTTTGCAAAATGGTGTTTTCATTCATATAAAACGTAATTCTAACGCATTTTCTTAAATTTGCGATCCTCTATTTTGAAAATCTTTTTCATCACATTCCATTCTTCTAAATCGCATTTTCCTCCATAAGAAAGTCTTCTTAAAATTAAAAGTATACCTCATTCATAGAATTCCATCCGATCACACAAAACCAAAATCCCGGAACTTTTATTCGAAACTAGGGGAATCGCCAACACGAATCCGAAAAATATCATACTAGTGATTCGAATCGAGTTTGAAAATCCTTATCAGATTTATTGAGCGTAAGTTCTTAGCTTACGTTCGCTTTTGTGAAAAAAAATTCCCGAGTTAGACATGTCAGTATATGAGGTCTTTTTCGCAGCTCTTGACCAAAACACTTCAGACACATAAAAACTCATTTCCGTTGTTCGTAATATTATTTTATGTAGATTCTTTACTATTGCCGGATATTGTAATTTTTGCAACTTCTGGTCTGACAACTTTAGAATCTCCAATTTTACATTCGAAAGAACGCGAGGATAACTTCTCGTCTCGAAACAAAAACTCGAAGAGGCAAATAAAATCTGTATACTTTTCTGGAACCGAAACATCGCTTCCCTTTTCGCACCATCTGGAATCCATTCTTACAGTCTATACCGACTTTTCTCTGAAACTGTTTCAAATTCGATCGTAAACGCGATTACGAAACGTAATCCTTCATTTCGCTTATCAGAGGAAATTGTAGCGAGTCTCAAGTGTTGGGCCGCTTCGAATTCACAAAAGATGGCAACATGGTAGTAAGTGTTTAATTACTTCAGTGTACTTTCGGAGATAAGAAATACATTCGAGAAATTCTCTTCAAATTCGGAAAAATGTTTTCAAGTTAACCATATTGTGATAATTATAGTTTCTAAAGTTTGGAGAGTTAGCGCTCTCCGGATAATTTAACGAGCGTAAAACAATATGGAAATCTACGAAAAAGAAAAACGAAAACTACTTTCAGCATCTACACCGGAGCAGTACATCGAGCTATCCATCAAATCGAAACTGACCGGACCCAAAAAATCTAGTATCACGTCGGAATGGCTTACATCCACTGGGTATACGATTGAGGATATCAAATACGCAAGAAACCGCCACCCCTTCTGGAGAAAGAAGAGGAATCAAGGCTCATACGAACGTAACAGCAAACGTTTGGAACAACACAATTATTACCGAACAGATCGGAAGATCGTTTGGGATAAAGGCAAACTAGCGAAGTTCTTCGACCTCAACTCGAAAGGGTTAGCTGATCACGAATTAGCAAAAAATTTTAGAACTTCGATTCCAGCTGTGAATCATATACGTAGAAAGTTTCGCTTTGCCTCTCAGCTTCTACAACTCGAAAAACAAAAACCGGCAAAGGGTGGAATTCTGAAACTTTGCACCCACAGTGAATCAGTTTTAAAAAGATTGATCCGAGAGAAAGGAGGACAATAAATCTCTTTCGGAGGCTTTTTGGTTGGTCCCCGGTCTTAAATCGAAATTTACATCGATTTTTATTTTTTTCCTAACTATTACGTTGTTTTCTGTCTGTTCTTTCGAACAAAAGAAAACGAAGGAACTGGTTTTCATCAGCGAAACCGATCTGAATTCCTTTCAAGAAGGAAATTCTAAATTCAAGAACGGGGACTACTTGGAAGCGATCGAGTTTTATTCTAGAGATCTGGACGTTAATCCGGACAATCCGACTTCACTTAACAACAGAGGACTTGCCAAAAGCAAATCTGGTAACGAAACAGGAGCGATTTCCGATTACAACCGGGCAATTGAAAAACGAGAAGATTACGCGATCGCTTTCAACAACCGAGGCTGTGCAAAAATGAAAGTTTCCGATTATCGAGGGGCGATCGAAGATCTTTCTTTGGCGATCCGTCTGAAACCAACTTATGCAAATGCACTCAATAATCGTGCCGTGGTAAACTGGACAGTACAAGAACAACAAAGCGCCTGCGAAGATTGGAAAAAAGCGGCAAATTTAGGACACAACGAAGCAAGAAAATCCTTTGTAAAGTTCTGTAGTTGAAAACCTCGGGAATCGCTTGCCGGGGAAAGCGGTGTTAAAACACTAACCGAAGACTTTTCTTCCGGATTTCAGAATGCAAACAAAACCACTTACAGTTCGTTTTAAAACGTTAATTTCCTTTCGTCCAAAAAAGCGAAACGACAAGGGAACACAATATTGCGCTTGCCCGCAGCGTGTTTTACCCGACCGAAAGATCCAAGAAACCTTACAAAACGCTTTTTATAATTCGTATTTCGGACATATCCCGTTCTTATTTCTCTTTCTCATTAATAGCATTAAGCGCAATATCCTCATAACTCCCGCAATCTTTTATCTCTTAGTATCTTCGATTCTTATCGCTTCCCCTGTGAACGATTTCCTCAACCCTGAGAAGAATAGAAAACCGACTACTTCGTCTTCAAAAAAAGATACAGAACAAAAACCACCGAAATCTTTGTACACTCCCGAAGATTCCTCGCAAAAAACCATTTCTAAAAAAAATCAAAAAGAACAAACGAAATCCGCTAACGTAGATTCCGACCCCGCTCAGTCCGAAGATGAAATTTCCCGTAAAAAATCCGTAGTTAAAAGCCGAAAAGAACCCGATTCAAAACGAGAAAATTTTGACGTTTCTAAGAATTCCAAAAAGAAAAAATACGAAGACGCGCTTCCAACTGTTAAAGAAGATACTCCACCGACTCCCAGTTATACGACTCAAGGAGTCGAATCCGTTTCTGGAGGCGGGATTCCCGTTCTTTGTTATCACCACTTAGCATCCGAAGGCGGACCGATGGGAGGTTATAATCTTCACCCGAATCTTTTGGAAGAACAATTTAAGTTTTTGAAAGCTACAGGTTACAACACGATTCGCCTGGATCAATTCTACGCGTATATCAACGGTAAAAAACCCTCCAACTTTCCAGACAAACCGATTTTACTGACATTCGACGACGGCTCCAAAACACATTTGGAAGTTTTAGTTCCTCTTTTAAAAAAATACGGTTTCACCGCTTCTATCTTTATCTATCCTTCGATCATCTCCTCGCGAAAGAAATATTACATGACCTGGGAGGAGTTAAAAAAGGCTTTAGATAGTGGAGTTTTGGACCTAGGCTCTCATACTTTATATCATCCGAAACTTCCAATGATGAGCCGCGCTTTAATTCGAAAACAACTCGTAGAATCCAAACAAATCTTAGAAACAAAAACAGGTAGAAAGGTAATCGATCTCGCGTATCCCTTCGGTCTTTTCGATCCGAGAGTAATCGAGGAAGCGAAAGCGATCGGTTATAGAATGGCGTTTACAGTCAACCCAGGTAAAAATCTTCCGGGAACTCCCGTTTACAACATACACAGATCCTTGGTTCCTTGGGGACAATCTCAGTCGGCGTTTAATTCCATTCTTACGATGGCCCCTCCCCCGAAGATCTCCATTTCTATCCAAGACGGATCTTGGGTAAAAGCAGGCCAAGAATTCAAGATTCACCTTGAAGGGGTTCAACCTGAGTCGGTTAGCATCAAGATCAAAAGTAAGAACGTACTCCTAGAAAATCAATCTCCAGATTATACGGTAAAGATCCCGAGCTTCGCAAAAAAATCCACATTTCTTCCTTTGATGGTGCAAGCTAAAACGAAGGACGGCAAACAAATCCAATATCAGTACCTTTTTATCAATCAGGAATTTCAAAAACATCCAGACGGTGATTTTTAAATTCCTGATTGAACTTACATTACGATCTTTGAAAATATCAGAACATGAATTTCAAAGATCATTTTTCTTCTCATTCCTCTTCTTACTCCGAGTTCAGACCAGGTTATCCGCTTGAGTTATTTCCATATCTCAAAAGCCTCGTTCCAAACGCAAAAATAGTCTGGGATTGCGGAACCGGAACGGGTCAAGCCGCGGTTTCTCTTGCGGCAACTTTTGAAAAAGTGATCGCTACAGATCCGAGCACAAATCAAATTTCAAACGCCGAGCCTCGTAAAAACATAGAATACAGAGTCTGCAAGGCGGAAAATTCTACATTAGAAAATCATGAAGCGGATTTGATCACAGTGGCTCAAGCATTTCACTGGTTCGATTTCGAACCGTTTTACAAGGAAGTAATCCGAGTTGGAAGGAAAAACGGAATTCTTGCGATTTGGGGTTACGGTCTGCATAAAATCTCTCCCGAAATCGACAATATCGTGGACAGACTCTATAGAGTAATTGTCAGTTCGTACTGGCCACCGGAAAGAAGATACGTGGAAGAAAACTACAAAACGATTCCCTTCCCTTTTGAAAAGATTATCCCTCCCCCGTTCAGCATGAAGGAAGAATGGACAGTAGATCAAATATTAGGTTACCTGAGAACCTGGTCCAGCGTCCAGAAATACATTCAAAAAAATGAATCTGATCCGGTTCTTTTAGTCGAGACGGAAATCCGAAATTTTTGGGGCAAAGCCCAAACAAAAATCGTGGAATGGCCACTCTTCTTTAAAATCGGGAAACTTCCAGCTTGATTCCATCTTTCAAAGAAGCGATTCGTTTTTTATTTATGAGTTCTAGTATAAACTCCGTCCCAGGCCTTTTTCGGAGGATTCAATTTGTATTCTTCACAACGATCGATAAGAACCATCGCGGCCTTATCTTTTCTACCCCTGGTGATCTGAGAACTTTCGAGCAGTTCCTGCGCCAAAGACCATTCTCGATTGAGATACGCTTCGAAACCTTTGGAGAATTCTAACACGGAAGCTTCCACTCTTTCTGGCACGTTATCCTGTCTTCCAATGAGTTCGTAGAGAAGTACGGGTTCATTTTTCCCTTTGACCCGGACAACGTCCAGAAGCCTTGTAAAAAATTCGTCCTTGATCTCGTGTTGAACGTGCTCACTCACAAGAATATTAACCCCGTAATCCTTACCGGCGGCTTCAAGTCGCGCGGCAAGATTTACCGTATCGCCCATCATCGTATACGCCGAAATAGAATCGGTTCCCATAAACCCCACTTTCGCAAGACCCGTGTTAAGCCCGATTCGAATCTGCATCTCTTGTGCTTCCGGAATATAGGCTTTTTTTCCTTTCCATTCCTGTCTAAGTTTTTCGAGAGTTTCTATCATTTCGACCGAGGCCCGTGCCGCCTTGAGACAATGTTTGTCCACTTCGACGGGTGCATTGAAAATTCCCACAATGGCATCCCCGATGTATTTATCCAAAACTCCCTCGTGTTTTTTCAGGATCAACGTCATCGCCGAAAGATATTCGTTTAATAAAGATGCTAATTCCACAGAAGTTAATTTTTCGCTAATATTCGAAAAATCTGCTACATCGGAAAAGAAAGCGGTGACTCTTTTTTCACTTCCCCGTTTAAGTGCCACCAGATCCACCATAGCTTCTCTGACAACGACCGGATCGATCATAGTTCCAAGAATATTTTTGATTTTCTCCCTTTCCTTCAAACCGGTCACCATAGAGTTCAGAGCTACGGTAAGAGTTCCAAATTCGTCCTTGCCACCCCGTTCAAACAAAACTTCCAAATTTCCTTGACCGACTTCCTTAGCATGAAAGATAATTCGTTTGATTTTTTGAACTACAAAACCGGAAATTAAAATTGCAAAAACGAGCGCCACGACACAAATCAACAAGGCGGTTGCGATTGTGGAATTTTTATTCTTTTGAATTATCTCTATACCTTCAGTGCGATCCACGATCGTTCTTGAAATTCCGGAAAGGTTTGCGGATAAAATCGCAGAACTAACCCCTTCCCCTGATTCGGAAAAAAGAGGTTTAGAATCCAAGTTCCAAAGAATCTCTTCGGCTTCTCCTCTTGAGTTCGCTAGGATTCCGTGAGAAATCAATTTTTTCAGTTGAGGGGTCGGAGTTTCGCTTTTACCCGAATAAATCCATTCTCGAATCGCTTTCCATCTTTGTTTGGATAAATTCTGTTCCGAAGGATACTTTAGATAATCGGAATAGTTTCCGGAATTCTGACTGAACCGCAACACGATCAAATCCTCAAGCCCCGCATTCCTAAGTTCGCCTAACGCGTCTATGAGAATATCGGTCTCACTCTGAATCGGAAAGAAAACTTCTGTTTTGACCGGATGTTTTTGTTTTCCTGTTTTAAGTTTTTGCGCTGTTTCCACAAAATCCTTTTTATCTTCCGAATACCGGTTTCGAAACACTTCGAAACCGGTTTCCCTTTCATCAATCAGTTTGGAATAACGAACGTAAAGATCGTTGAAAGTTTTGTCTCTAAAAGGAGGAATCGGAGGTTTTTTCCCTTTCAATTCCTGAATTCTTTTTCTCAAAGGAGGCACCAAATCTCGAATCCGCATCGCAATATTTTCGTCCTGTTGCAGATAATGTTTCGTAAAATCCGGTAGTTTTCCTTTAAGGAGATCAGCTCGTTCGGTAGAACTTTGATTCCTAAAAATCGGGGAATACAAGGTTTGTAATTCCATCTTACCAATCGTGTACGAATTTTGATTCGTATCCTGCGAGAAATCCAAAGAAAGAATTTTCGCAATGGAAGCCTTTAGATTCACATCGATGTCTCTCATAAAAATGTTCGAATTGATCGGAACATCCGGTTTAAAAATTTTCGTATCGAAAGAAGGATTCAGACTTTCTTTGATCTGATGGGAAATCACCGGAAAAGTCTGAATTCTATACTGAGACATGTTGAGTCCAAGCTCTTCAATTTTCCGATGTTGTTTCGGAAGTGCAAGTTCGAGAATGGAATGATCCAAATAATTTCTAGCTTTTTCAATTCCCTTTTTCAGATTGTCCATTCCGTATTCAAGATTCTGTTTTTCCTTTTCGGAAGTTCTTTCCTGAGAATGCAGCTCGTCCCATCTTTGTTTTTGTTCGTTCAGATCCGCTTCCAACACAGCGACTTGATATGCCATATTCTTAAGTTTGGAAAACATCGCGTCTGAAATTGCAAGACCACTTGGATCTTTGAGTAAAAATTTGGTATTCTTTTCGAGCTCGTCTATGTCGGCCTTGGAAAGATAAACAGAATAGTACGTATCCTTAATGGACGACTTACGTTCCTTTCCTAGAACTCCGAAAAGTTTCGTTTTAAATCCAAAAAGGCTGACTTCTTTCGTTTCCTGAGTGACTACTTTTGTTCTATATTTGAGTAACGCTTGACTTTGGCGTTTGACTCTTTCCCGAAAAGATTCCACTCGAATCAAACTGCTGGAAAGATTCTCCAACTCAAGCACTAGGCCGGAAATATAATGTCTGGAGATCGCCGCTTCTTTTTCGTAACTTCGGGTGAGAATTTCGGTCTGCTGATGAACATCTATCGCAGAAAGGATCATAACCGTAAATGCGATCAAAGTTCCCGTAAAAAGAGCAAGTTTCGCTCGTATCCCGAGATAAAAAAGATTCTTAAAGTCGACGAGAAATTTGAATTTCTTTTTTATCTTTTCAAGGAAAGATTTCATTTTTAATTTTCCCGATTGAATTTGATCTGTAATCACTTGCGGCATCCTTGTTGTCGATACAACGTTTCCGGCATTCTGAGATATCAGACTTGCGAGTCACAAAATTGATCTTTTAGTATAATGAATTTTCCGAGAACGGTAAATTCGATTTTTTAGATAAGAATTCATGAAGGTCCAAAAAGTTTTTCGACCGAATGAAAGATTTTCATCAATTTTTTCTTCTACAAGATTGGTACCACTTTCAAAATCCTAACCTTATACAACACTATGAAAGACTCTGAGGACTCCTTTCATATTCCATGGCACAAACACGGTAAAATGTTCAAACAAACAATTCCGAAAATTCTTACAGGATTATACAACGTATCAGGACTTGAATAAAAATTCTTTTCAAGTGTAACCGTTTTCTTACGAACTCGAAGAAACATTTGGAATTTCCAGGAGCGCCTTCTTGTCTATTTCTCACTCTTCTAAAAAGAAACTCCTTTTGTATTGCCTTCGTACGATTGTAGCGTTCGTATTTTTACAAACTCTTTTTTATAAGTTCACCGGAGCTCCGGAGTCAGTCGCGATTTTTTCCAAACTCGGAGTGGAACCTTGGGGGAGAATCGGAACTGGAATTTTAGAACTTGTTACCTCGATTCTTTTGTTTCTACCAGGTTGGAATTGGCTCGGCTCCTTTCTCGGACTTGGACTTATGTCCGGCGCCGTTTTTTCTCATTTATTCGTGATCGGAATCGAACAGGAAAACGACGGCGGATTATTATTCTTATTGGCCTTAGGGAATGCGATCCTTTGTATTCTTCTTCTTTGGATGGAAAAAGACACTTTAACGGCTGTTCTGCGAAAACGTTTTTAAAAAATAAGCTTTCCTATAATTTCAAATTCGCTAGACTTTCAAAAAGAAGGGGAATTTTATGGGAGAAGAACAGGCAAAAATTCACGCGTTGAATAAAATCGTCTCTATCATCGACGAAAAAGCTTCCATTTATAGAAACGAAAGAAAGTCCATGCCTTCCGCACGCGCAATTTCCGAGAAAAAGTTAATTCTTGAGTTGATAGACGACGGTATGAAACTAGCTAAAACGATTCAGCCGAAACCGACGGATCTGATCCGAGATCTGGAAACACTCAACAAACAATTTATGAATTTATAATTCATGTCCAAACGTTTTACCCAAAATTAAAAAACAAATTCGAAAGGATAAAATTCGAGTCCATTTTGACTTGAAAAAACTCACCCGATCGAGCAAACGCAAGCGTTCGCGGATCGAATCCCGTCCATTGCGGCGGATACAATTCCTCCCGCATAGCCCGCACCTTCTCCACAAGGATAAAGACCTTGAATTCGAATATGTTGTAGAGTACGTGAATCCCTAGGAATACAAACGGGAGAAGATGTCCTCGTCTCCGGAGCATGAACGACCGCCTCATTTGTAAGATACCCTTTCATAGTACGATCAAATTCCTGAAAACCTTTTTGCAAGGATTGATAAACGAAATCCGGTAGAATTTCCTGCAATGCAACGGATGTAATTCCCGGAGCATAGGAAGTTTTCGGAAGATCCGAAGATACCTTTCCTTCTATAAAGTCTACGAGCTTTTGCGCCGGAGCCTTTTGTGTACGACCTCCCGCAGTCCAAGCCTTTTGTTCGATCTCTTTTTGAAACTCCATCGCGGCGAGAGGACCGTATTTGGAGAAAGGTTTAAAGTCTTCCATTTTCAATTCGACTACAATTCCGGAATTTGCGGAAGGCCTTGCCCTTTTCGACGAAGACCAACCGTTCGTAACGATCTCTTCCGATTTTGTGGCACAGGCCGCGATTACCCCTCCAGGACACATACAAAAAGAATATACACCCCTCCCATCTACTTGCTTTGCGATACTGTAAGGAGAAGGTGGAAGATAAGGATTTCGAACCTCACAACTATATTGAATGGAGTCGATGAGAGACTGACGATGTTCCACTCGAACGCCGACAGCAATCGGCTTGAGTTCTAGCTCGATTCCTTTCCGGTACAATAACTCGAAGATGTCTCTTGCCGAATGTCCGGTGGCAAGAATTACATTTTTCGAATGGAATTTATCTCCATCTTTGGTAAGCACACCATAAATTTGATTTCCGTTTAACAGAAAATCGGTCACTCTCTTTTCAAAGTGGACCTCTCCGCCCATCTCCACGATTTTTTCTCGAATATTTTTTACAATTTTGGGAAGTTTGTTTGTTCCGATGTGTGGATGCGCTTCCACCAGAATATCTTTGTTTGCTCCGAAACCTACGAGCAGCTCCAGAATCTGACGAACGTTTCCTCTCTTCTTGGATCTTGTATAGAGCTTGCCGTCCGAGTAAGTTCCAGCTCCGCCTTCTCCAAAACAATAATTCGAATCTTCGTTTACGTTATGATGAACGTTTACTTCTTTCAAATCAAAAGGACGTCTCATCACGTCCTTTCCCCTTTCCAAAAGAATCGGTTTGAAACCTGACAAGATCAATTGAAGAGACGCAAAAAGTCCAGCAGGTCCAGCACCAATTACGATCACTTCTTTCGAATGAGATACATTTGGAAAATCCGGAAGAATAATCGGCTTTTCGATAAAATCTTCTTGAATAAAAACCAGAACTTTTAAATTAAAATAAACGATCCTTTGTCTTGCATCTATGGAACGACTCAATATCTCAATATGACGAATCTCTTGTATGTTTATTTTTAGAGTTTTAGAAATATGCGCTTTGAGCGCCTCTTCTTGTCCCGCGACTTCCGGAACGACGCGAAACTGAAGTTCTTGTATCATAAATATACTTGTTTTTAAAGAAAGGGCCAAAGAACAATCGTAATTTATCAATCTAAAGCTAAGACAAAATGGCGCCCCTTCTGGGCTTGAAAACCGTGGGTTAGATGCAAGCATTTACCACAAAACAAGAAAACCAACAGAAGGAACGTAATGAAAAGAAAAGTATATGTAGGAATGGATGTCCACAAAGAAACGATTAGAATTGCGTGTTTAACGAACAATACAAAGGAAATAGTAAAAGAACAGCAGATAAAACATAATGAGGTTCAGATCAAAAAGTTCGTCAATAAACTAAAATCAGAATGGAACGAGATACATAGTTGTTACGAGGCGGGAGTAACCGGTTATCCACTTTACAGAAATCTAAAGTCTTTGGGAGTGAACTGTATCCTTGTCGCACCCGGAAAGATACCAAGACAAAGCTCGGATAAGATCAAAACGGATAAGAGAGACGCGATCAAATTAGCAAAATTATTACGAAGTGGAGAATTAGAATCGATTCATGTACCGAGTGAAGAGGACGAAGCGGTAAGGGATTATTTGAGATCCCGTGACAGCCTTCGTTTGGATTTAGGAAGGAATCGTCAGAGGTTGATGAAATTCTTATTAAGAAAGGGTATAACTTACTCAGCAACAAAGTATTGGACAGTCAGTCATAACAAATGGTTGAACAATCTACAGTTTAACAATGAGATCCTTCAAGAGACATTTAACGACTATTATAGTCGAGTAAGAGTTCAAGAAGAGAATTTAAAAGCGATGGATAAGAGAATACAAGAGATAGCGGAAAGTGAACCGTATCGAGAGAAAGTGGGAATATTAAGATGTTTCCGAGGAGTGGATTATCTAACCGCAATGTGTACAGTAACAGTATTCGCCTGACACTTCTGAAAGAAATTGACTAATCTTCTGAACTAGGCTCCTCGTCCTCTTCGACTTTAATTCCTTCGAAAAATACTTGAAATGGAGTTCTTCCGTTCATGTTTCTTCCTTGATGGACTCTCTTGTAATTGTATTCCTCAAAGAAGATTTCCAGATCGATTTGCATTTCTTCAATCGCCTCGTAGAATTTGGTTCTACCAGCAATTCTGAAATGCTCGTCGAGCAAAGTTCGATGAAGTCGTTCAACGTATCCATTGCTCTGGGGTCTTCGCACTTTAGTAGTCCGATGTTCGATCTCTTCTAATTGAAGAAAGAGTTCGAACGGATGTTGATCTTCTCTTCCACAATACTCACGACCATTATCGGTAAGAACGGTCATAACTTTAACGTTATGTTCTTCGAAGAATGGAAGGACGTCGTTGTTGAGAGTTTGCACAGCGGTAACAGGAATCTTCGTATTAAAAAGCCTTCCCCAAGCGAATCGACTGTGACAATCGATTACGGTTTGCAAATAGACTCTTCCAACTCCCTTTAAGGAACCGACCATGAACGTGTCCATAGAGACCAATTCTCCGGTAGAATCGGCATGTATGTGCCTTTCTCTGTATTCTGGATCGAATCTTTCAAGGAGTTTAATCTGATCCTCGGTGAGAGGGATGATTTGATCTTTGTGATGTTCTTCAAGTCTGAGAAGCCTTTGATGTTTGGTTACAAGTTTATTCCTCGCCCAAACTCCTCTGACTCCTCCTGAGCTTACTTTGATTCCCTTGAGGCTGAGTTGTTGTGCGACTTTTAAACAACCGTGGGTAGGACGTTGTAGAGAATATTCTAAAACTTCTTTCTCGATTTCTTCGCTGACTCTGTTCGGATGAGGTCCGTTTGCTCCAGGCATTCGATCCAAAAGTCCTTCTGCTCCGTAAGTTTGAAAGTTTCTTCGGATCTCGTAGAACTGCTGACGGGAATATCCCATGATTTTGCAGGCCTTACTTACATTTTCTAATTCGTTAGCAAGTTCTAATAAATTTAGCTTTCTTCTCGTAGCTTTTGTCGTCGCATTGGCGTTGGTGGTCATCGGTTTCTCCTGAGTTTAAATAATTTGTGGTAAAATCATTTTTACTTTCAGAAGAAATCGGGACCACTGATTTTTACCCGACTGTCAGGTGAATACTATCACTACACACGCAATGTTTTTACTTTGTGAGGTTTGTGACTTCAAACGATTCAAAACAGCCGGTTCGTTCATGAGTTTTCTTGGACTTGTTCCGGGAGAATATTCCAGCGGTTCCAAAAGAAAACAAACAGGGATAACAAAAACTGGAAGTCCCAGACTTCGAAGAATATTGACAGAAGCAGCTTGGCAACATCGTTTCCCTGGAACAGGAAGTAAGATTGTAACCGCACGTAGATCGGGACAACCTGCGTTAGTTGTTGCTTTGGCGGAAAAAGCATCTCTCAGATTACACAAAAAGTTTCGTAATCTACAGCAAAGAGGAAAAACTCCTCAGGTAATGATAACGGCAGTTTCAAGAGAGTTATCCGGATTTCTTTGGGCGGCGATGAATCTGGTTGCATAGAGTTAGAGTAATGTTTCATCCAATAATTGAATTCGTTAGAGAAGATGTACGATAAAGGAGGAATACTTGTTGGCTCAGTGTTGAAGCAAATTTGAATTTCAAATTTGACCTTCGTTTTAAGACTAAGAACAGCTCCCGATGTATAGATTATCCTGCGGTATCCAACCCGCGAATATCAGTCTGATCAATCGTCGCGAATGCTTTTCTCTAACGAGTTAAATTATTGGGTGATTAAAAAAAAATGCGAAAAAATATTTACGGCTCCGGATGGGGGCGCCATATCAGAGCCCGTCTCAAAATCTTAAAAAATATTTCTTAACGATCCGGCAAGTTCCTAAAAAAACGTGGGAGTTCCCACAGATTAGTCGCATTGGCGGTTTTTTCCTGTCGTTTAAAATTGTAGTAGTTCCTACATTCCTAAGGTTCTTAAGACAGGCTAAGTTAGACCAGAAAAACAAAGTGAAGCTTCGAACCTCTTGTTTGTTCAGAAAGAAACACTTTGTTGTTTCACGAAAATTCTATTTTAAAACCTGAAGAGAAATCATTTGGTAAATTCGTAATCATTCCAATATGTATTCCCTTACTTAGACTTTAAGAAAAAAGCCGCTTTTGCCCAATCCTTTTTTAGATATTCGAAAATTTTATCCTTATTCAACCGAGCGTCCTGTTTTCCGAGCTCATAGGCCCTCCTCACTCCGTTCGGGTCGGTATAATCAAAGGAAGTAATCGGCAAAGGTTCGGAAGGAGTTTGCAAATAACATCTTTCTAAAAGTTTAGGATCTTTGCCGACAATCGTAGTCGGTTCATAATAAACTCCGATCGTCTTTTTATCTGGAGGAAACACCTCTAAAAGAAGGTTGTTGGTAAGTCCCCCATCGAAATAATATTCGTTTTCGTGACTCTGAATGGAAACGACAGGAGGAACCGAAGAAGAATTGAGAATAATCTGTTCCACTGTTTTTTCATCATTGAAATCCTTTTCCGTAAATAAAACTTCTCTCATATTCCATTTTCTGAGTATTCTTTGCATTCTTTCCGTATTTAAACCGCGCTTTTTATCTCTTTCGTCCTCAAGAAATGCCTTCGCCGTCTCCGCAATCAATCTTGCAAGTCTGAATTTATTCTTTAAAGAATCCTCTTTAGGAATCACTCTCAAAGTATGAATGAACACCTTGATTCCGGATTTGACGATTTTCTGAAAATCCATCCCGAAGCGAATCGTCCTTCGATATATCTCTTCGTGCGGGAACACACGT